>JAYSLK010000627.1:0-2316 GCA_043725585.1 Actinomycetota bacterium | reverse complement strand
CGACAACGCCGCGTCGAGCTGCTCGGAGTTCGGGGTGGATGCGGCCGCAACCTGGCGGGGCATCTGATCGACGGTCGAGGCCGAGAAGATGTTGCGGGTGCCGATTGGCTGCATCACGGAACGACCGAACGCCATCCCCGCCAGGTTGTGCGCGTTCGGGTTGCCGATGTACACACCGACCGCCTGGCGGCCGTGTCGTTCGATCACCCCGACCAGGCCGCGCTCCACCTCGGCCCACGCGTCCGACCACTCGACCTCCACGTGCACGCCGTTGCGCTTCACCAGTGGCCGCCGCACTCGATCCGGGTCGTCGTGGAGCTGTCTGAGTGTCGAACCCTTCGGGCAGATGAAGCCCTCGGAGAAGACGTCATCCATGTCACCGCGGACGCGCGAGACGTGTTCGAGGCCATCCGCCGATCGTTTGACGGTGATCTCGAGGCCGCAGCCGGCTTCGCACAACGGGCACGTGCGAAACGCCGTTCGTGAGGATGAGGGCTCGGGTTCGCTGCCGGAGCCGCCGCGCACGCTGTTGGGTCCTGCGTCTTGCGCCGTGATGCCTCGTGTGGTCGCCATGGCTGACATCATCGCACCCATGCGTCGCCTGCTGCCCGACCCTGTCGATCACCTCACCGTCGCCGAGGCATACGGCGTCCCTCGATCGATGGTCGATGGTCGGCCGTGGGTCGGGCTGTGCATGGTGTCGGGACTCGACGGCTCGACGGTCGTGGACGACAGCTCGCGGGCCCTGTCGAGCCCAGCCGACTCCGAAGTCTTGCTCGGCCTGCGTCGACTGGCCGACGTGATCGTGGTTGGGGCGTCGACCGTGCGCATCGAGGGCTATGGAACGCCGAGCAAACCAGGCCAACGACTCGGGGTGGTGTCGCGCACCGGCACCGGCATCGACTTCACCACGGAGTTGTTCACCAGCGGTGCCGGCTTCGTCATCGTGCCGGAGTCGGCGCCGGCCCTCCCCGTCGACTCGATTCGGGCCGGCATCGGCGACGTGGACTTCGCAGCCGCCTTGATCAAGCTGGGCGACGCGATGGGCGCGACCTTCGTCCACGCCGAAGGCGGCGCGGGCCTCAACGCGGCGCTGGCCACGGCCGATGTGATCGATGAGCTGAACCTGACGATCTCACCCGTGATCAGCGGCGGCCACGGGCACCGCGTCACCTCTGGCGCACCGCCGCTGCTGCATCGCATGGACCTGGCCCACGTCCTGGAGGACGACGGCTTCCTGTTCACCCGCTACCTTCGTCGACGCTGACCGCTGAGCGTGTCGCCGAACGGCCTGACTCAGGCCTTCTGGAGCTTCTTGAGGAGCGACAGCTCACGCTGGAAGTCGGCCGCAGCGTCGAAGCCCTTGTAGACGCTGGCAAACCGCAGGTACAGCACTTCGTCGAGCACCCGAAGCCGTTCGAGGACGGCTCGACCGACGCGTTCGCTCGTGAGCTCGCCGTCAGCGAACCGCAGTTCGTCCTCCACGCCTTCGGCCAATCGCTCGATCTGGTCGATCGTGACCGGCCGACCTTTTCCGGCTGCGCTGACGCCCCGGACGATCTTGGCCCGGTCGAAGGGCTGGCGGATGCCGTTGGACTTCACGACGATCATCGGCACCTCTTCGAGGCGCTCGTAGGTGGTGAAACGATGTGAACAGCCCGAGCACGACCGCCTCCGACGGATCGCGACACCCTCGTCGGACTCGCGCGAGTCGATCACCTTGGTGTCATCGAGGTGGCATCGCGGACATCGCATCGACGTCACGCTAGCGGACCCGATCACGGGAGGTTGAGCGTTTGACCCACCTGGATGGAAGCTCCGCCGTTGAGCGAGACCAATGCATCGACGATCTGCGCGACGTTCCTGCCGGGGTACAGCCGCTCGGCGATCGCCCACAAGGTGTCACCCTGATGGACGACATAGGCGGGTGCATAACCGGTGCCACCGGTGGTGGTGCGGCCGACCGCGGAGCCGGAGGCAGGTACGCCTCCGCGGTCGGCCAAACCACGCTGGGCCACCGAGCCGACGGACAGCACCAACGCCACGACGAACACCACCGCGCCGACGCGGCGGCGGACGAACGTGGATCTGTTGGGGAGGACGCTGTACGGGACGGTGTACCGGGTGGGCAGTGGGCCCGTCGAACGCTGACCGGAACGGGCGCCGGTGGAGGCCGACGACCGGGACGAGACGTTGCAACGGGGGGCGAGGCAAGCCGTGACTGCCGACATGGTGGACATGCTGGGACCTGTGATGACCTTCCGTGTGAGACCGGATTCGACGAGCGGTTCGAACAGGTGTTCCCGAACGAACGTT
>JAYSLK010000626.1:0-7583 GCA_043725585.1 Actinomycetota bacterium | reverse complement strand
CCGATGACCGACAAGCCGCTGTTCGGCTGGCTTCAGTCGCTGTATCCGCTGTGGGCAGCCATCGACGAAGAAGCCGTGTACGCATCGGCGTTCGTGGGGCTGGCCGAGCTCGCACTGAGCGGATGCACAACGTCGACCGATCACCTGTACCTTCATCCGAAGCACGGCGGCGACCTGCTGTCTGCGGAGATCACCGCGGCGCGCGCGATGGGCATGCGCTTCCATCCCACCCGCGGATCGATGAGCTTGTCGGTGAAAGACGGCGGGCTGCCGCCCGATTCGGTGGTGCAGTCCGATGACGAGATCCTTGCTGCGGGCGAAGCGGCGATAGCCCGTCACCACGACCGCAGCCACGGGGCGATGGTCCGCATTGCGCTGGCGCCCTGCAGCCCGTTCAGTGTGACCGAGCAGTTGATGGTGCAATCGGCCGAGCTCGCCGAACGGCTCGACGTGCGGCTGCACACCCACTTCGCCGAGAACGCGGAGGACGATGCGTTCTCGCTCGCGACCTTCGGTTGCCGCCCGATGGAGTACCTCGAGCGCACCGGCTGGTGCAGTGACCGGGTGTGGGTCGCGCATTGCGTGATGCCGAACGACCTCGAGATCACCCGTCTGGGCGCCGCCGGCATCGGAGTGGCACATTGCCCGAGCAGCAACCTCATCCTCTCGTCGGGCATCTCGCCCATCGTGCCGATGCGTGCAGCCGGGGTGAAGGTGGGCCTCGGCGTCGACGGGTCATCGTCGGCCGACAGCGCGTCACTGTGGTTGGAAGCCCGTCAGGCGATGCTGCTGGCGAAGCTGCGCGATGGCGCCCATGCAGGAAGCGCCAGGATGGCGCTCGAATGCGCCACCCTCGGAGGCGCGGGATGCCTCGGTCGGGAAGGTGAGATCGGAGTGCTCACGCCGGGCGCCGTCGGCGACCTTGCGATCTGGAAGCTCGACGGCCCACTGTTCGCTGGGGCGCTCGCCGATCCGATCGAGGCGTGGCTCCGTTGCGGTCCGATCGGCGCCTGGCACACGATCGTGGCCGGCCGTTGCGTGGTGACCGAGGGTCGGGTGCTCCACCCGTCGCTCGACGAAGTGCTGCGCACCCACGCCCGTCATGCCGCTCGGCTTCAGCAGCTGGACGACTGAACCTCCGATTCGCCCCATGACCGAAGCCTTCCTCGTCGCGTTCGGCACCGTGTTCGTCGCAGAACTCCCCGACAAGACGATGGTCGCATCGCTGGTGCTCACCACTCGCTACCGCCGTCCCGCCGCAGTGTGGGTGGGCGTGTCGGCTGCGTTCGTGCTGCACGTCGTGCTGGCCGTGTCGATCGGATCGATGCTGAGACGGCTTCCGACGGAGCCGGTGCAACTGGTCGTGGCTGTGCTCTTCTTCATCGGTGGCGTCATCCTGATGCGCGATGACGAGGGGGACGAGGTCATTGCCGGCGCCGCCGCCTCGTCGTTTCGGACCGTGGCGCTCACATCGGCATCGGTGGTCGGCCTGGCCGAGTTCGGAGATCTCACACAGCTCGCGACGGCGGGCATCGCCACCCGCTACCACGCCGCCGTCGCCGTCGCGCTCGGTGCCTGGTGCGCCTTGGCGTCGGTCGCAGGGCTCGCGGTCGTCGCCGGTCGGTGGATCGTCAGCAGGGTGCCTCTTCGTGCGGTCCGGCGCATCGCTGGTGTGGTCTTCATCGCGCTCGGCCTGGTGGCCTTGATCGGCGCGATCACCTGAGCTCGGTCTCCGATTCGCCGTAGTGAGCCGCGTGCCGGGCGCCGGTGTGGATGACGTGACGCTTGTTGCATGACGCCTCCCGCCGTGGGGCAGAGACCACACTTGGGGCGATGGCTGCCCCCGAGCCGACGGTTCGCTACTACGACACCCGCACGCCCCCGAGTCGGTGGGCGATCAGTGGCGCGCTTGCGGCGATCGTGGTCGTGCTCGCGGCTTCGATCACGTGGGTGGCCACCGATGGGTTCGGGCGTTCTGCCGGCATGGCGGCCGGAGAGGTGGGAACCGGTGTGCTGCCGGCGGGCCAGGATGGCGACGCCAGCGCCAGCGGCGCCGGCGGAGTGAACGGCAGCGATGCGGGGCGCCGGCTCGGTGTCGCGACCGATGCGACCTCGGTGGTGATGGTGGGCGACTCGATCACCCAGGGTTCGCGGGACGAGATCGCCTACACGCTGGCGGCAGGCGGGTTCACCGACGTCACGATCGACGGCGTGGTCAGCCGCCGGATCGCGGCCGGTGGCGGAGGCAACCCGGAGTCGGGACTCGATGCGATCGAGCGGCTGATCGCCGCGGGCGCCGACCCCGATGTGTGGGTGATCGCGCTCGGCACCAACGACATCGGCAAGTACGCCACCTCCGAGGAGTACGGCGAGCTCGTTGTGCGAGTCGTCGACCTGTTGCCTGACGAACGGCCGCTCGTGTGGGTCGATGCGTTTCGCGACGACTACGTCGACGCGTCGAGGGTGTTCAACGAGGCGCTGCGGGCCCAGCTCAGCGAACGCGACGGCACGGTGGTGGTCGACTGGTTCGACATCGTGAGCCGGGACCGTTCGGTGCTTCGTGACGGCGTTCATCCCGATCGCGACGGTGAGGCCCTGTTCGCCGAGATGGTGGCTGCGGGCCTCGATCTGCTCCGCTGACGGTCTCCTGGCAGCTATGAGCCCCAGCGGCTCTGGCCGAAGCGATAACCGACCGATCGCACGGTCTGAATCAGGTTCGCGTGTTCCTCGCCGAGCTTGGCGCGCAGCCGCCGGATGTGAACATCGACCGTTCTGGCACCGCCGTAGTACTCGTAGCCCCACACCCGCGACAGCAACATCTCTCGGGTGAAGACCTTGCCCGGATGCTGTGCGAGGAACTTGAGCAACTCGTACTCCATGTACGTCAGATCGAGTGGCTTTCCGGCGATCGATGCCTGGTAGGTCTCGAGGTTGAGGGCAAGCCCGCTGTACTCGACCAGCTCGGGCCGGACACCGTCGCCTCCGCGCCAGAAGAGGTGCTTCAATCGTGCCTGCACCTCCGACGGGTGGAACGGAGTGAGGCAGAAGTCGTCGAACAGGTCGTTGCGCAACTCGAGGTCGGCCAACTGCGACCCACTCACCAGCACGAGCAGGGGCGACACCGGCGTCTCGCGCTTTCGGAGCGAGCGGCACACCGCCCACGCCCCATCGGGGTCGGCGTCGCACGCCACGATCGCACCAGACCAGCCGCTGGCCGGCTCGTTGCTGGCGGCATCCTCGACAGAGCCGACGGCTGCCCACTTGTAACCGGCCAGGTCGAGCGTGCGGGCCAGCTCCGGTGGCGGTGGGTCCGGGTACACGGCGACGAGCTTCACGGTCACAAGGCCTTCAGGTAGCGGTCGATCTCGAACGCACTGACGTGTGTCTTGTAGGCGCGCCACTCACTCCGCTTGTTGCGCAGGAACCACTCGAAGATGTGCTCCCCCAGTGCCTCCTGGACGAGCTCGCTGCCCTCCATCACGCGCAGCGAGTCGCTCAGCGACTGAGGCAGCTGGTCGATCCCCAGCGTTGCCAACTGGGCGTCGGTCATCTCGAAGAGGTTGGCGTCGGCCTCGGGGGCGAGCTCGTAACCCTCACGAACGCCGCGGAGCCCAGCAGCGAGCAGCACGGCGAAGGCCAGGTATGGGTTGCATGCGGGGTCGGGCGAGCGGTACTCGATGCGGGTTGCGTTGGGATTGCCGCGCTTGGGGATCGGCACGCGGATGAGCCCGCTGCGGTTGTTGCGAGCCCAGCTCACGTGAACCGGCGCCTCGAACCCGGGCACGAGTCGCGTGTAGCTGTTCACCGTCTGATTGGTTATCGCGGTGATCTCGGCGGCGTGACGGAGCAGGCCGGCCATGAAGCTCTTCGCCACGGGCGACAGGTTGTTCGGGTCGTCAGCGTCGTAGAACGCATTCTCGTCACCGGCGAACAACGAAAGGTGGACGTGCATCCCGCTGCCCTGGACGCCCTCGAGCGGCTTGGGCATGAACGTCGCGTGCACCCCGTTGGCGGCCGCGACCTCCCTCACCACCAGCCGGAAGGTCATGATGCTGTCGGCCATCGTCAGCGCATCGGTGTGACGGAGGTCGATCTCGTGTTGGCTCGGCGCATCTTCGTGGAAGCTGTACTCCACCGGGATGCTCATCGTCTCGAGCGTGCGGATGGTCTGCTTCCGCAGCGAACCGGCGACGTCGTTGGTGGTGAGATCGAAGAAGCCACCCTCGTCGAGGGGGACCGGCGTCTGACCGCGCTCGGGAGGAGCGAAGTAGAAGAACTCGATGTCGGGGGCGACGTAGAACGTGAACCCCATGTCGTGGGCTGCGTCGAGTTGGCGGCGCAGCACTTGGCGGGGGTCGCCGTGGAACGGCGTGCCGTCGAGGTGGTGGATGTCGCAGAAGACCCTGGCTTCGGCGGCTTTCGGGTCGCCCCATGGCAGCACCTCGAAGGTGTTGGGGTCGGGGATCGCCAGAACGTCACTCTCTTGGATCCGGCTGAAGCCGTCGATCGACGAACCGTCGAAGGTCATGCCGTCGTCGAGGGCGTTCTCCAGTTCCGCGGGGCTGATCGCGAAGCTCTTCAAGTTGCCGAGCACGTCGGTGAACCAGAGCCGGATCAACCGCACTCCACGTTCTTCCACCGTACGCAACACGTAGTCACGTTGTTGATCGAGCACGCCCATCACTCCAGTCTTGTCGCTGCCGGCCGGATCCGGTCAACGGGGTTCAGAACTTCGACGACACGTCGCGGTGACGTGTTCAACAGCAGCGACGCGCTCGACGGAGAAAGCACACGAGGGGACCGACGCGAGCCGGCCCCCTCCTGCAGCTTGTCGAACGAGGTCGAGGGTGAGCCCGCCTGACCGAGTCAGGCAGCTCCGCAGACGCTCTCGAGGATGAGGCGGGTCACCGTGTACGGATCGCAGTTGGCATTCGGGCGACGGTCCTCGGCGTATCCCTTGCCGTCTCGTGCCACCTGCCACGGGATGCGGATGCTCGCGCCGCGGTTGGAGACGCCGTAGCTGAACTTGTTGTACGGAGCCGTCTCGTGTGCACCCGTCAGGCGGCTCTCGATGTCATGTCCGTAGCCCTTGATGTGGACATCGATGCGCTTGCCGATCGCCTTGCAGGCGGCCTCGATGGCGGCGTAGTTCTCGCGCATTGCCGCTGTCGAGAAGTTCGTGTGTGCGCCGGCGCCGTTCCAGTCGCCCTTCATCGGCTTGGCGGCGAAGGAGATGACCACGTCGTAGTCCTCGGCGATGCGGTGGAGCAGCCAGCGCGCGACATGCAGGTGGTCGCTCACGGTCAGGGCGTCGGCCGCGCCGATCTGGAACTCCCACTGACCGGGCATCACTTCGGCGTTGGTGCCCTCGATCATGAGGCCGGCGTCCATGCACGCCTGCGTGTGTTCTTCGATGATCTCGCGACCGATGACGCGACCGGTGCCGACGCCGCAGTAGTAGGGGCCCTGCGGGGCGGGGAAGCCACCGTTCGGGAAGCCGAGCGGGGTGCCATCGGGCCTGAGCATCGTGTACTCCTGTTCGATGCCGTAGATCATCCCGTGCTTGGCGTACTTCTTGGCGGCCTTCTCGAGCGCGGCGCGCGTGTTGGTCGGGTGCGGTTTGTCGTCCACGGCGTTGTGGACGTCGCACAACACCAAGATGTTGTTCCCACCACGGATCGGATCGGGGCACGAGAACACCGGCTTGAGCTGGCAATCGCTCGACTCGCCGGCGGCCTGGTTCGTCGACGAACCATCGAAGCCCCAGATCGGCGGGGTCTTTCCGTCGGCGACGATCTTGGTCTTCGAGCGAAGCAGCGGGGTCGGCTCGGTGCCGTCGATCCAGATGTATTCAGCTTGGTAGGCCACGGGGACTTCCTCTTTCGGGGTTCGGACGTGTTGGGGCGGCGGAACTCTCTCAGCCGTCCGTTGCCCGTCCGTTGCCCCTCTGTGAACGCTGTGTGAAGCCGCGGCGACGCGTTCCGTTCCGATCGTGCCGGTCGGCGCCCCAAGCCGGTTCAGTGCGCCGGTCGTGAACGGAACCAGTCGATCGTGGCCCGTGCCTGTTCCGCCAGCGACGTGGGCCGAGATCGCTCGGCTGCTGGCACGGCAGGTGTTCCACGTGGGCGGTGGGTGATCGCGCCGTCCGTGGCCGAGGACGTGGGAACCGGGGCAGCTGTCGCCGACGTCGAACGATGCATGAACACCCTCCATACCCTTCGTACCCTCGCGACCAAGACCAGCGCCGACGCACCGCACGGCTACAGCCGCCGTCAGCTGCTGGCGGGCCTGATCGCCACCCCGGTGCTCGCCACCTTCGTTGCGGCGTGCGGCGATCCGAACGTCGAGCCGGCGGGAAGCGACCCGTCCGTCCCAGCGAACCCCAGCACCACGCTGCCCACTGGTCCGGTCTCGATCGCGCACAGCGCCGACCCGGAGACGGCGATCATCAGGATCGGCTCTGAAGGTGGCTTCGTGCCCGTAGACACGTATTTCGTGAACATTCCGTCGCTCGTGATCTCGGGCGATGGGCGAGCGTTCGTTCCCGGAGCGGTGCCGGCGATCTTCCCCGGACCCCTGATCGCCCCCATGGGCGTGCGCTCGATCTCGGAGGCCGGCATCCAATCGCTGCTCGCACAGGCTTCGGCGGCGGGTCTGCTCGACACCCCACCTGACTACACCGCCGACACGTTGGTCGCCGATGCCCCCGACACGGTGGTCCGCTTCAACGTCGCGAGCGGCTCGTTCGAACATCGTGCCTACGCACTCGGCTTCGGCGTCGACGACACGGGCGCGCCCGCCGAAGAGCTCACCGACGCACGACGAACCCTGCTCGGGTACGTCCTCGAGCTCGGCGACCTCGCCTCCACCGTCGGCGCCGCCGAGTTGGGCGCCGAGGTGGTCTTCGAGCCTGCCGCCTACCGGTTGAGGGCGACGCCGGTCACCGAGGCAGAGCTCGCAGGTCTGGAACCCACTCCGACGATCGTCGACTGGCCGTCCTCCACAGGCCTCGATCTTGAGCGCGCGGGCGACTGCGCCCAGCTGGATGCCGTCGCCGCCGGTCGGCTGTTCACCGATGCGGACCAGCTGACGCATTTCCGCCAGGGCGACGCCGTGTACCGCATCGCGGTGGCCGGCGTTCTCCCCGGCGACCCTGTGTGCTGACCGCTGAACGCTCCTCGGGGGGGGTCTGACGCATATAGTAGTGGTATGGTCACGTTCGGCGTGGCGGCCGAACTCCCCGTTCGAGCAAACCCCGAGGAGCATCGGTTGCAACTCCACCACTCGCCTGTGCGGCCGGAGCATCTCGAGCGTCCCCGCTCGTCCGACGCTCGGCGCCGTCATCCGGTCCGTCGAGTCGTCATTGCCCTCGTGTGTGCGGCCGGAGCGCTCCCGATCATGCCGGTGACCCCGGCGGCAGCGTTGCCGTTCGGCTACAGCGACGTGCTGGTCGGCGCCGTGCCGACGCCTGTGGCCATTCGTCGCCTTCCCACCGGGGTCGTCGCAGTGCTCGGCAAGACCGGCACCGTCCACCTCGTTCGTGACGGCGCCGTGCTTCCCACGCCGGCGCTCGTGCTGGCCGA
>JAYSLK010000625.1:0-1921 GCA_043725585.1 Actinomycetota bacterium | reverse complement strand
GGCCTGTTGAAGTCGCGGATGGTCTGGCGGTCGTTGCGCGGGTCGCTCGTCAGTTCTTCCTCGCGGCCGACCTGCAGGATGTTCAGCTGCACGAAGAGCGCGAGGTAGCAGACGAGCAGAGCGATCGCGAGCCGCCGGATCTTGGTGTTCACTGCATCGCTCGTCGGGAGCGCTTGGCGGCCAGCCGTTGGCGCCGTGCCGCCGCCCGCGCTTCGAAGCGTTCTCCGATGGTGAGGTCGTCGGGTACCTCGCCGAGCCGTCGTGCACTCGAGTCGCTGATGCGCATCAACAGAGCCAACAGGATGTAGTTGGCGAGCAGGCTGGAACCGCCATAGCTCACGAACGGGAGCGTGATGCCGGTGAGCGGAACCACCCGGATCACACCGCCGATGATGATGAACGCCTGCAGGCCGATGATGGTGGTGAGGCCGGTGGCCAGGATCTTCTCGAACGGTCGCTCGGCGCGGGTGGCGATGCGGAACCCGGCACCGATGATCAGCATGAACGCGATCAGCACCGCGGTCGCGCCGATCAGGCCGAGCTCTTCGCCGACGGCGGCGAAGATGAAGTCGTTCTTCACCTCGGGGATCTTGTTGGGGCTGCCGAGACCGAGGCCGGTTCCGTCGATGCCGCCATTCGACAGGGCGAACATCGCCTGCACGATCTGGTACCCCTTGCCCTCGTACTGTGGCCATGGGTCGAGCCAGATCGCGACGCGCGTCTGCACGTTGCCGAACGTGAGCCACGCGACGTACGCCGCTCCTGCGAACAGCACGGTGCCGATCACCAGGAAGCTCGTGCGCTCGGTGGCGACCCACAGCATCACGACGAACAGCGTGAAGAACAGAAGCGATGCGCCGAGGTCCTTCAAGCCCACCATCACCACCACCGAGAAAGCCCACGCGAGTGCGATGGGCAGCAGGTGGCGCGGTTCGGGCAGGCGCAGCGGACCCACCTTCCAGGTGTTCGCCGCGATCAGCTCGCGCCGTTCGGCCAAGTACCCCGCGAAGAACAATGCAAGGCAGATCTTGGCGAACTCGCCCGGCTGGAAGTTGATCGGTCCGACGCTCACCCAGATGCGGGCACCGCCGAAGCTGCGACCCACTCCGGGAACGAGTGGAAGCAGCAGCAGACCCGCGCCGATAGCGAAGAAGGTCCATGTCTGGTGGGCGAGGTCGGTGGTTCGCTGCACCACGAACAGCACGGCCACGTAGGCGGCGATGGCGATGAACGTCCACGTGGTCTGCAGTCCGGCCAAGCGATCGTCGAGTCGGGTGATCATCACGTAGCCGATGCCGTGCAGTAGCGCCGCCAGGGGCAGCAGCGTGGGGTCGGCACCACGGGCGAGGATGCGGGTGGCGATCGACGCGAGCACCAGCAGCCCGAGGGTGACGCCGAGGAACGGCAGGATGATCGGCGGGATCTCCGCGTTCTTGCCCAGCGACGCAACCGTGTAGGCCGCAGCGGTGATGGCACCGGCCATCACGACCAGCGACAGCTCGGTGCTGCGCCGAGAAGACGCAAGGGGTGACGGAGTGCTCATCCTGTGTTCGACGTGTTCGTCTCCACCGTCGTCCGTTGGGTGGTCGTGGTTTTCGGGGCGGTCGTGGTGGACGGGACCGTGATCGTCGTCGTGGGAGCAGTAGCGGGCACAGAAGATGCAACCGTGGTCGGTGTGGGGTCCTCGTCACCACCAACACGCGCGGCGAGCGCCCACACGACGAGCAACGTGAGCACCACAGCACCGACGAGGAACATCAGGAACGTCTTGGCGGTGATCTGCCGGCCGAGTTGCTGTTGGATCTTCGACTCCACCACCGGGTTCTCGAGGGTGGGCGCCTCGGCATCGGCGACCATCATCGAGCGCGTGAGCGGGACGGTGTCGTCGTCGGTTGCGTCCGCAGGGATGTCTGCGATCTCG
>JAYSLK010000624.1:0-2062 GCA_043725585.1 Actinomycetota bacterium | reverse complement strand
ATCTGGTGCGCTGTTGGCTACGCTGACGCCCATGCTTCTGGCCGTCATCTGGCACTGGTGGATCGGTGTACTGCTCACCCTCGCGTCCGTCTTGTTCGTGGTGGCCGTGATCGGTGGATACCTCAAGCAGGTCAGCGCTCAGCGCTACCCCGGCAAGCGCGCCCGTCGCGACGATTGACGGGCTGCGCCCACCCGGTGTGGCCTTTCCACAGCCAGCCGTTCTTCAGCCAGCCGTTCATCAGCCAGCCGTGACGGATCACCGGGCCTCGCTGGCTTCCGAACTCGGGGGCCGCTTTGAAGCCCTCATCTCGCGGTGCACGTTCCCGGCCGCAGGGAGTGCGGTCACCTGTGCCGTCTCTGGAGGAGCGGACTCGCTGGCACTTCTGGTGCTCGCCATCGCAGCTGGTTGCCATCCCACCGCGGTCCACGTCGACCATGGGCTTCGACCCGAATCGGCGACCGAGTTCTCACTCGTCGCACGAGCCGCCGATCGGCTGGGCGTCCCGGCGCGCAGCGTCACCGTGCACGTCGGCGATGGTCCCAACCTCGAAGCGCGGGCCCGCCGCGCGCGATACGGCGCGCTGCCGGAGGATGTGCTCACCGGCCACACCAGCGATGACCAGGCCGAGACCGTGGTGATCAACGTGCTCCGTGGTGCGGCGCTCGACGGAATGGCCGGGATGCGACCTGGACCTCGCCACCCGATCCTGGGCCTGCGCCGACACGAGACCCGCTCGGCCTGCTCCGCTGTCGGGCTCGCCGTCGTGGACGATCCCTCGAACCACGACCGTCGGTTCCTGAGGAACCGGGTGCGCCACGATCTCCTGCCCATGCTGTCCGAAGCGGCCGGGCGCGACCTGGTACCCGTGCTCGCCCGTCAGGCCTCCCTGCTCCGCGACGAGGCCGACCTGCTCGACGAACTCGCTCTCGCCATCGATCCCACCGATGCGCGAGAGCTCGCGGCTGCCCCCGTCGCGTTGGCGCGACGCGCGGTTCGGCTGTGGTTGGCCGATGCTGGACATCCGCCTGATCGGGCGACCGTGATGCGGGTGCTCGAGGTCGCCTCCGGTGGCGCGCTCGCCTGTGAGGTCGGCGGCGGTCGACGCGTTACCCGTTCGCACCAACGACTCACCCTCACCCACGGTTGAACTGGCCTGGCGTGGCCGAGATCCGGTCCCGAGCCGGGCAGCCGCCTGAATCGAATCGACCTGGTGTCGTATAGCCTCGGTCCTCGATGTTTCGCCTACGAGTGAGTTTCTGATGCCGCCCCGTCTGCGCGGGAAGTGGGCGCTCGGGATCACCCCGCGCAACTTCACGTGGATCATGAAGGACAAGCTCGCGATCTGTGAGCGCCCCGGCGGTTACGGCGACAACCATCGCCGCGTCCGACGCCAGGAAGAGATCATCTGGTTGCGCGAGAACGGATTCGGCTGCCTCGTGAGCATCATCCCGGCGCCGCACAACCTGCACAACTACGACGAGTTGTCGCTGCCATACCGGCATCGTCCGTTCACAGGCGTCGACGACCTGGGGCTGTGGCTCAAGACCTTCTACACCGAAATGCACGCACTGCTCGAGAACAGCGTCAAGGTGATCGTGCACAACGAGAACGTCGACGATCGCCTCGTCGGCATCATGGGCGGATACATCCGTTGGAGCGGGCTCGTCGAGGATCCGTCGCAGGCGATCACCGTCATCGAGCGCATCGGCGGTCGCCAGCTCGATCCATTCGGACGCGAAGTCATCCTGATGGCGCACGAACTCCGCTGAGCACGCAACGATGGTTCGATGAGCTCCACGCCTGCTGCCTGGCACCCTGACCCCACCGGACGCCACGAGTACCGATACTGGGACGGCCAGTCGTGGACCGATCATGTCAGCGACGGCGGCATCATCGGCTCCGACGCCGTGCAACAAGGGCCCACCCGACTCGATCGTGTCGATTCGGCACTCACCGTCGGCGACGAGGCCAACCCGGCACTCATCCAACGGATGACCTCCGGCGACAGGTCACGGCGCAGCGCCTCGGTCGGGCCATCGGCGTTCACCGGCTCGGGATCGA
>JAYSLK010000623.1:0-1974 GCA_043725585.1 Actinomycetota bacterium | reverse complement strand
GTGGATCGAGGACGAGATCGGCGACCGCCCATACGGCGTCGACGTCATCGTGCCGGCGAAGTACGCCGGATCCGACGAGGGTGGCCTGACGATGGAGGGCATCCGCAACATGATCCCCGACGAGCACCGAGCCTTCGTGGCGCAGCTGATGGAGAAGTACGACGTGCCCGCGCTCCCCGATGACGGGCGCCCTCGCCGTGATCCGGCCACCGCCGCCGGCGGTGCCGCCCCGTTCTCGGCAGCGATGATGGACCCCTTGCTCGAGATCGCCCTCGCCCATCGGCCCCGCCTCCTGGTGAACGCTCTGGGCCCGCCGCCCGGGCACATGATCGAGCGCTGCAAGGAAGAAGGTCGTCTCATCGGCGCCCTCGCCGGCAAGGCCCAGCATGCCGAGCGCCACGTCAACGCCGGTGTCGACCTGATCATCGCCCAGGGTGCCGAAGCCGGAGGCCACACGGGCGAAGTGGGAACGATGGTGCTCATCCCTGAGATCGTCGATGCGGTAGCGCCCGTGCCGGTGCTCGGTGCGGGCGGCATCGGCCGCGGACGCCAGATGGCAGCAGCGATGGCCCTCGGGGCACAGGGCGTGTGGTGCGGCAGTGTGTGGCTCACCACCGACGAGGCCGAGACCCACCCTGTCGTGAAGCAGAAGTTCCTCGCCGCGTCGTCGAGCGATACCTTGCGCTCGCGGTCGCTGACCGGGAAGCCGGCTCGTCAGCTGCGCAGCGCGTGGACCGACGAGTGGGACGATCCGGCCAACCCCAGGCCCCTCGGCATGCCGCTGCAACCGATCCTGGTGGCCGAGGCACGCGCCCGCATCGACCGGGCGTCGTACCGTGAGGGTTCGGGCGCCGAGCAGCTGGCGAACTACTTCGTCGGTCAGATCGTCGGCTCGATGAACGTGGCCAAACCAGCCGCCCAGGTCGTCTTCGACATGATCGACGAGTTCATCGACTCCGTGCAGGGCCTCACCCGCCAGCTGGACGCCTGAATCAACTCATTCGTGAGCTGCAGCACGCGCCGAACGGCGTGTGGCTCACGGATCGGCTGGGGTGTCAGGGGTTGGCGGCGGCGTACGGGACCCAGTGGCCGGCGTCGAAGTCGTACAGCTTGCAGGCCTTGGCGGCACGCAGGTACGAGCGCATCGACAGCTTCGAGTCGCGGACGGTGTCGGGGTAGGCGGCCTCGATCGCCTTGGCAGCGGCCGGCAACTGGTGGAACGGGATGCGGGCGTCGACGTGATGCGGCACGTGCACGAAGATGTTGTGGAACCAGAGCAGGTTCATCACCCGGGGCATGTGCAGCACGGTGGTGGAGTCCATCTGGCCGCGGAACTGAGTCCAGTCCTTGCGGGTCCACCAGCGGATGTCTGGGTCGACGTGGTGCACGTACACCGTCCATCCGATGATGTGGATGAACAGCAGGAACGGCACGACGAGCAGTTTCACCGGCAGCCAGATCGCCCCGACGATGCCTCCGGTGAGCGCGCCCGCGGTCACGACACAGCCGACGGCGAGCACCAGGAACGAACCGAGTACGATCTTGTCGCGCACGATCGCATCGTGACGCTTGCCCGGCGCGTTGAACCGCCACATCTTCTGCCACCACACGGTGCGCAGGAAGTAGGCGCCGCTGCCGAGGAACGACCATTCGAACCGGTGCCGCGTGCGGGCGACCCACCCCATCGAACGCCACTCCTCGGGAGTAGCCGGGTGCCAGACGAAGTCGAACCCTTGTCGTGTGGTGTAGCCGTGGTGAATTCGATTGTGACCCAGGTCCCATGCGGCCTCGACATGGATGCTGGGCGCCATGCACACCTGGGCGACGATGCGGTTGGCGCGCCGGGATTCGAGCAGCGCACCGTGCGATGCATCGTGGCCGAGCACGAACAACCCTGCGACCGCAAGGCCGGCCAGCACCCACAGGGAAATGACGGCCCACCATGCGTCGATCAGCACCAGCCCGACCATCGGC
>JAYSLK010000622.1:0-3213 GCA_043725585.1 Actinomycetota bacterium | reverse complement strand
GCCCGCGAGCCCCACCTCGCCGAACACCACGAGATCGGGCGGCAGTGGATGGTTGGTGATCGCGCTGCACAGCGCCAGGCACACCGCGAGGTCGGCGCCTGGTTCTCCGAGCTTGACCCCCCCGACGGCGGACGCGTACACCTCGTAGCTCGCGGTGAGCACCCTCGCGCGCCGTTCGAGCACGGCGAGCAGCAAGGCGAGGCGACCCGGGTCGAGCCCTTGCGCGCTACGCCTCGGTGACCCACCAGCCTGGTGCTGTGTGGTCAGCGCCTGCACCTCGACCAGCAGCGGCCGCTGGCCCTCGAGCGTGGGCAGGACGGCGGAGCCGGCGATGCCGGTACGGCGATCGGCGAGGAAGAGCTGGCTCGCGTCGGGAACACCCACGAGACCTTCTTCGACCATCTCGAACAGCCCGAGTTCGTCGGTCGGGCCAAAACGGTTCTTCACGGCGCGGAGCAACCGGAGCGAGTGGTGACGGTCGCCTTCGAAGCTGAGCACGACATCGACGATGTGTTCGAGCGTTCGGGGCCCGGCGAGGCCACCTTCCTTGGTGACGTGGCCGACGAGCACCACGGGCATACCGCGAGTCTTGGCCTCGTGGACGAGCCGGGCTGCGCACCCTCGAACTTGGACGATGCTGCCCGGCGCAGATCCGAGCTCAGGGTCTGCCACGGTCTGGATGCTGTCGATCACGACGAGGCTGGGCCGGACTTCGTCGAAGGCCGGGATGATGTGCGGGATCATGGTCTCGGCGAGCAGCCAGAGGTCGGGCCGGAGGGCTCCCAAGCGCTCTGCCCTCAGTCTCACCTGCGGTGCGCTCTCCTCGGCGCTGACGTACAGGCTGCGCCCGGGCCACGCGGCGAGCAACTGCAGCAGCAGGGTGCTCTTGCCGATGCCCGGCTCGCCACCCAGCAGCGTGACCGAACCGGGCACCAGCCCGATGCCGAGCACTCGGTCGAGCTCGCCCACGCCGGTGGCGCATGGACCGCCCAGATCGCCGGGCACATCGGAGATCGGGACGGCGACGGCCGCCGGAGCGAGCAGCGACAACGCGTACGGTTCGGGACCTTCGACGTCTTCGGTGAGCGTGTTCCACGCCTGACAGACGGTGCACTGACCAGCCCATTTCGGGAAACTGGAGCCGCAGTCGCTGCAGCGATAGACGAGACGGAGCTTGGCCACGGTGGAGACCCTACGAACAGGGTGTGACGGAACGTCGCACGGATCGAGCGACCGGAGATCCAGTCACGACGTGTGATCGTCGTGATACACGCGTTGGTACGGCAGTTCCACGAGGCGCTGCTCGACCCGTCGGCGCGAGCTGCGGAGCCGATGCCGCCGTCGGGCCACCACGAGGATCGCCGCGATCGACACCGCAACCCAACCGATCAGCAGGACGAGCAGCACCGTGGCGAGCAGCTGCCAGCTGCTGCCGCGCTCGAGCGACTTCACCGAGGTCGCCTCGATCTGCGTGTCCGACCCATCGAGAGCGAGTTCCCATTCGATCGCACGCGTCGCGGAGTCGTCGTCGGAACCCTCGCCACCATCGAGCGTCACCGGACCCACCGCGTCGGCGAACGACGATCCGGCATCGGTCACCTCGCCGGTCACCTCGCCGGTCACCTCGCCGGTCGTCGATTCGATGTCGCCTTCGACGTGCAGGCGCAGCACGACTCCGACGGTGTCGACCGGAGACGAGCCCGATGCGGCGATCTGTTCGGCATAGGGCATACCGCCGACGGCAGCCAGCAGGTCTGGGTCGGTGAACGCCTCGAGCCCACCGTCCAGGCGCCCCGTTCCGGTGATCGAGTACGTGATCTCGCTGATCGTCGCGACACGCTGGATCGAGATGGCCTGCAACGGCCCCGATGGTCCGTTCAGGGTGGACAGCAGTGCGGTGGCCTGCTCGGGCGTGTCGAAGGGGTGGACGATCGTGAGCGACAACCCGTTGCCGGGTGTCGGTGTGGCTCCCTCGGTGGCCCATCCGGCGGCGGCCAGGTCATCGGTGCGAACGTCGTCGGCGAGCCCCGGCGCCGCGGCCAGCACCTCGGCATCCGCCACCACGGTGACCGACAGTTCACCGCTTCCGTTCTCGGCCATGTCGACGTCGATCGTGACGTCGACACGACATGAGGTGAGCACCACCACGCACAGCGCTGCAACCGCCGCGCCGGCCCGCGACGACGACAGCATCGCGAGCGATCGCGATGACCGACGCGGTCGGCGCAAGTGGCGCGATCGGCGCCGACGGGGCGGGAGCGGCGCGCTGATCACCCGTCGATTCTGCCAGCTCCGTCCTGACGCGACCGGCTCTGGTGGTCGCGTTGTGTCATCCCGTTCGGGTCACTCCGAGGCGGGGGGCTCGATCTCGGGCGCACCCGTGGCGGCGAGCTCGACGATCGCCGGAGGCTGAAAGCCTTCGACCCCGCGGAACGACAGGCGGAGGTCGCCGGGCCGATCCGGGTCATCCTCGGTATCGACGACGATGATCTGCCCGGCGTGGAACTCCTTGTACAGGATCTTCTCGCTGAGGGCGTCTTCGATCATCCGTTGGATCGCTCGACGCAACGGGCGTGCACCCAGCTGCGGGTCGTAGCCCTTCTCGGCGAGCAGTTCCTTGGCGCTCTGGGTGAGCTCGATGCCGAGGCCCTGCGCCTCGAGCTGGCCGGTGAGGCGCTTGGTCATCATGTCGACCATCTGCATCACCTCTTCCCTGGCGAGCTCGTGGAACACGATCAACTCATCGACACGGTTGAGGAACTCGGGACGGAAGTGGGTCTTCAACGCGTCCATCACCTTGTCCTTCATCCGTTCGTAGGTCATCGCCGCGTCACCCTTGGTGAAGCCGACGTTGCCCTTGCGCAGGTCGCTCGAACCGAGGTTCGAGGTCATGATCAGCACGGTGTTGCGGAAGTCGACGGTGCGACCCTGGCTGTCGGTGAGACGGCCCTCTTCGAGGATCTGCAGGAGCGTGTTGAACACGTCGGGGTGGGCTTTTTCGATCTCGTCGAACAGCACCACGCTGAACGGCTTGCGCCGCACCGCCTCGGTGAGCTGGCCGCCCTCTTCGTAGCCGACGTAGCCGGGAGGCGATCCGACGAGACGGCTCACCGTGTGCTTCTCCATGTACTCCGACATGTCGAGCGCGATCAGCGAGTTCTCGTCACCGAAGAGGAACTCGGCGAGCGTCTTGGCCAGCTCGGTCTTGCCGAC
>JAYSLK010000621.1:0-4112 GCA_043725585.1 Actinomycetota bacterium | reverse complement strand
TCGCGTTCATCGGGCCCAGTCCGACGATCAACGCCTTCGCTCAGAGCGACGGAGCAGCCATCCGCATCATCAGCGGCAGCACGTCGGGCGGGGCGTTCCTGGTGGTGAAGCCCGACATCACCTCGGTCGACCAACTGATCGGGCGCACCCTCGCCACCCCTGCGCTCGGCAACACCCAGGACGTCGCACTCCGGTCATGGCTGCTGGCCAATGGTCTGGCGACCACGGTCGACGGGGGCGGTGACGTGTCGGTGCTGCCTCAATCGAACGCCACGACGCTCGACGCATTCGTGGCGGGCACCATCGACGGCGCCTGGGTGCCAGAGCCATGGGCGACCCGACTGGTCGACGAAGGCGGTGGATCGGTGCTGGTCGACGAGCGCGATCTCTGGCCGGATACGGATGGCCAGTTCGTCACCACTCATGTGGTCGTGCGCACCGCCTATCTCGAGCAGCACGCCGACGTCGTGAAGGCGTTTCTGACGGGACTGCTCGACACGTTCGACCTGATCGCGATCGACCCCGCGGCTGCACGAGCTGACGTCACCATCCAACTCGATTCGATCGTCGGTCGGCCGACCGATCAGCGCGTGCTGGAACACAGCTTCGACAACCTCACCTTCGGGCCCGATCCGGTGGCTGCATCGCTGGGGGGTTCGGCGCAGGCCGCGATCGAGGTCGGTCTGCTGAGCCCCGTCGACCTCGATGGTATCTACGACCTCACGCTGCTGAACGGGCTGCTCGCCGCACGTGCTCTTCCGAACGTGGAGGACCGATGACCATCCACGAACCCGACCATCGCGGCTCGCCGCTCGCGACGCACGCGTCGACCGAACCCAGTTCGCAACCTGGTTCGCAACCCGCGTCGCAGGGGCAAGGCTCGGCCGTTCGGATCACGGGGGTGTCGAAGCGTTTCGGCGTCGGCCCATCCGCGACGCTGGCCCTCGATGGCGTCTCTCTCGACGTGGAACGAGGCGAGTTCCTGTGCATCGTCGGAGCCTCGGGTTGCGGCAAGTCGACCTTGTTGAACCTGGTGGCCGGGCTCGACACCCCCACGATCGGCACGGTCGAGACGAACGGTCGGGTGGCGCTCATGTTCCAGGAAGCGGCCCTGCTGCCCTGGCGCACTGCGGTACAGAACGTCGAGCTTGCGCTGAAGCTTCGGCGGGTGCCGCGCCCCGAGCGGAGAGAACAAGCACTCGCGCTGCTCGAGCTGGTTCGGCTGCGGGAGTTCGCCGACGCACGCCCGCACGAGTTGTCGGGTGGCATGCGTCAGCGGGTCGCTCTGGCCCGTGCCCTCGGTCAGGGCGCGGACGTGTTGTTGATGGACGAGCCGTTCGGCGCGCTCGACGCCATCACCCGTGACGTGCTGCACGATGAGGTGGAACGGGTGGCCGCGGAGCAGCGACTCACGACGATCTTCGTCACCCACAACGTGCGTGAGGCGGCCCGCCTCGGTGACCGGATCGTGTTGTTGTCGAGCCGTCCCGGCCGAGTGGCCGCCGAGTTCGGGGTGCCCGTCGAGCGCCCGCGGCGCATCGAGTCGCCCGAGGTGTCGGCCATCGCGGCCGAGGTGATGGTGCGCCTGCGTGAGGAGGTGCGCAGGCATGCCTGACCGTACGAGCGCGTTGTCGTCCGCCAACGAGACCCTCGATCAAGAGCTCGCCGGCCTCGACCATCTCGATGTGAACGTCGCCGTCCGACGGCCGGTGAGTGCGCAGATCTGGTCGGCGACCTGGCCGAAGCTGCTGGCGGTCGCGATCGTGCTCGCTGCATGGCAGCTCATCGTCTGGAAGGAGTGGAAGCCCCAGTTCGTGCTGCCGTCGCCGACCGATGTCGGCTCGGTGCTGTTGGACGACCTCTTCACCGTCTCGTTGTGGCAAGCGGTGGCGACCACGATGCGCCGTGCCGTGACCGGATTCGGACTGTCGTTGCTGATCGGTGGTGCAGTCGGCATCGCCGTCACTCGCTCGCGTGTGCTGCGCCTGGGAATCGGCTCACTGATCACCGGGTTGCAGACGATGCCGTCGATCGCGTGGTTCCCGCTCGCGATCCTGCTGTTCAAGATCAGCGAGGGCGCGATCCTGTTCGTCGTGGTGCTGGGAGCAGCGCCGTCGATTGCGAACGGCATCATCGCCGGGGTCGACGGCGTGCCACCTACCTTGCGCCGCGTCGGCCACACACTGGGCGCTCGAGGGCTCGGTCTGTATCGCGAGATCGTGATCCCGGCAGCGATGCCGATGGTGCTGACGGGTCTGAAGCAGGGCTGGGCGTTCAGTTGGCGCAGTCTGATGGCCGGCGAGTTGCTGGTGGTCATCCCGGGGACGACATCGCTCGGGGCTCGCCTGCAGTTCGCTCGCGAGTTGTCCGACACTGAAGGGCTCATCGCGGCGATGATCGTGGTGCTGGTGATCGGTGTGCTGGTCGACGCCTTGGTGTTCGGCCAGATCGAGCGTCGAGTGTTGGCCCGGCGTGGCCTGCGACCCGACCCGCCGGCGTCGCCCTCGACACCCTCGTCGAAGCGTCGAGGTCAACTCGTGACCGCCGCCGTGTGAACGCCGCCGTGTGACCGGCGAAGGGGCCCCCGATGAGATCACGCGTGGCTCGGTCACGGCTGCCGCCGCGGCGATGCTCGAGACGTGGTCAGCCTCGGTGCTGAGGGCGTTCCAACCGCGTCGATCTGGCAGCCGGGTCCTGCCTGAACACCTCGCGCATCACCCTGTAGAGCTCGGGTGACCGCATCGCCAGATCGACGGGTCGGGTGAAGAACGACTCGGTGGCGACAGCGAAGAACTCGCCCGTGTCGGTCGCGGCGTATGGGCGCAACACGCCCTCGTCACCGCGGCGCATCGCCCGGAACTCCGCGGTGCAGACGGCCACCCAACGTGCTCGGAGCTCACGATCGTTGATCGGAGGGGTGCCATCGATCATCCCGTCCACCATGTCGAGTTGGTGCGCGAACTCGTGCATGACGACGTTCTGACCGCGTTCGTGGTGTCGGGCCTCGAACGCGACCGCACTCCACGACAGCACTACGGGGCCACGGTGGTGAGCTTGGCCGGCGAGGGTCTGGTCGGCATCGCTGACCAGGTGGTTTCCGACGTGATGCGCTCCCGTCAGCACCACCGTCCGGGGATGCACGATGACGGAGGTGACCTGGCGATAGAGGTCGAGGTCGAGGCCGAGCACCACCAGGCACGCCTGAGCCGCGATCAGCACGCGCATCTCGTCGGTGACCGTGAAGCCCTGCGCAGCCTCGAACCGCACGCGGCTGAGGAACAGCTTCATCAGATCCTCGAGCTGAGCCCGCTCATCGCCGTCGAGGGTGGAGAACAGCGGCCACCGATAGGCCAGTCGGTCACGCCAGGCCTGGGGGAACGGTTCATCGAGGATGGCCTGATCCCGCTTGGCCCGGCGGAAGAACACCGGTTCAGCTCGCCGGCCGCGGGGTGGACCCGGGTTTCAGATCCTGGCTGCGCAGCTCGGCGATCCGCTCTTGCAGGTACGAGAACGCTGTCCGGTGCTCGGCCAGCTCCACGTCGTCGGCCGGATGGAGGAACAAGGGGAGGCTGAGCCGGGAGCGGCGTGCGCCGTCGCCGGTGGGGTTCATGACCCGGTGCGTCGTCGACGGGTAGTACCCGCCGCTGGCCAGCTGCAACATGTCGCCCGCGTTGATCGCGATGCTGCCGAAGTCGCACGGGACGTCGTGCCAGTCACCGAGTCGATCGCGCACCTGTAGTCCGGGCTCGTTCGAGGCCGGCAACAAGGTGAGCAGGTTGATGTCCTCGTGCGCCGCTGCTCGCACCGCGTCGGCTGGCTCGTCGCCCGTCAGTGGTGGGTACCGGAGCACGCGCAGCAAGCTGCGCGTGCTTCCGTCCATCATCCGTGGCAACGGCATCGAGAACGTGTGTCGCACCTGATCAGGCGTGTTCTCCTGCACCCAGCCGAGCAGGGTCTCGGCGATCTGCTTGGCGATGCCCGCGTAGCGGACGGCGGCGTCGCTCACCTCGGTCGGATACTGACCCCACGGGTACACGTGGAAGAACTCCTTGATGTCCTTCACGGTGTTGCCCTTGGCGGTCTCGGACACGTCGGGGCCGAAGTAGCCGTCC
>JAYSLK010000620.1:0-1833 GCA_043725585.1 Actinomycetota bacterium | reverse complement strand
TCCGGGTGCTGCTTCACACCGGTGGTGTCACCTGGCCCGAACGGCCATCACCACCCCGCATCCGAACACGCCACTCCCCACTCAGATGAGTAGAGCCAGCAAACCATCCGGTGGAACATCGAGCTGGCGCGCTCGCTGAGCGCGTCCGATGTGGGAGTTGCCCTTCGTGACCGAGGGTCGTTGCAGGAGCGCGTGCGTCGCTTCTTCGAGCGCTACGACGTGTTCGCCCTCCCCACGGTCCAGGTCGTGCCGTTCCCCGTGGAGGTCGAGTGGGTTCGCGAGATCGAAGGGGTACCGCTCGAGAACTACCTGGAGTGGATGCAGAGCTGTACCGACATCACGGTCACCGGATGTCGGGCGATCTCCGTGCCGGCTGGTGTCACTCCTGACGGCTTGCCCGTCGGGCTGCAGTTGGTCGCGCCCCCCGGAGGCGAACTGCTGCTCCTCCAGATCGCCCACGCACTCGACGGCGATGGAGCCCTCGACGCGCCTTCGCCAGACGCGTCAGGACTCGCGGTCTGATCCCCGACGACACTTGTTCGTCGTGATCGGACCTACGCTCGATCCATGAGCATTGCCGTGCCACTGGACGAACTGGCCGCCACGCTGGCCGAGTTCCCGTGGGGATACCTGGTGACCGTGCGCGACGATGGTCGCGCCCAAACGTTGGCGGTCGCCACCAGATACGTCGACGGAGCCCTGGTCGCGAGCGTGGGAACGGGCACGGCGGCGAACCTGACGGCTCGTCCGAACGTCACGATGGTCTTCCCGGGTGCCACCGGCGAGGCAATGAGCCTCATCGTCGACGGCGCTGCTCGGGTGGAGGGCGACCACGTGGAGGTCACGGCCACGTGGGCCGTGTTGCACCGCCCGGCCCTGGGCCGCGACTGACCCGAGCGGAACCGATGCTGGGGCAGGCCTGGGTCAGGTACGCAGTTCGAGACCGAACGCAGCCTTGAACGCGTCGTAGTACTCGCCGTCGTCGGCGTGGTCGGCGAGCTCGACCCATTGCTGGTCGGTCATCGCTGCCCGACCCTCGACCAACTGGGTGCCGCCCCACGAAACGGGGTAGCGCAACTCCGGTTGATCGGTGGTGACGGCGTGATGGATGACTGCGCCCACCTCGAATGGATCGGTGGCGTTGGCCATGCCTGCGGCGTAGAACTGGAACATTCGTCGGTACGCCGCCTCGTAGGCGCCGCTCTGATTCGGAGCATCGATGTTCTTGGCGAAGATCGCGCTCTTGGTCACGCCCGGCTCGATGATCACCACACGGATGCCGAATGGGGCCAGCTCTTGGGCGAGTCCCTCGCTGAGTCCCTCGAACGCCCACTTCGACGCAACGTACGGCGATTGGGCGAGCGCGGCCATCCGACCGGTGATCGACGTGATGTTCACGATCGCTCCTCGGCGTCGCTCGCGCATGCCGGGCAGCACCTGCTGAAGGCAACGAACCGCGCCGCAGAGGTTCACGTTCATCACATCGAGGTAGAGCGATGTGGGGCACTCCTCCGCAACTGCATTGCCACCGATTCCGGCGTTGTTCACCAGCACATCGACCACTCCGCCCGTGGCATCGAGGATCTGGGCGAAGCCACGCCTGACCGAGTCGTCGTCGGCGATGTCGAGCTCGACGAGTTGGATCGTGACGCCGGCGTCGGCGGCCATCGCCTGCAGCTTGGTGGCCTTCGACGTGCTGCGCACGGTGCCGAAGACGGTGTTGCCCTGGGCGGCGAGGTGGATGGCGGTGGCTCGACCGATGCCGCTGTTCGCCCCGGTGACGACGGAGATGGTGCTCATGGGCGGTCATCGTAGAGCGCTTCATGCGGCCGG
>JAYSLK010000619.1:0-7233 GCA_043725585.1 Actinomycetota bacterium | reverse complement strand
TGGCCTCACCTACTCGGGTCACCCGCTCGCCTGTGCGTCGATCGTCGCGAGCATCAACATCTTCAGAGAGGAGGGCATCGTCGAGCACTCGCGCATGCTCGGCACCGACGTGATCGGTCCCGAGCTCGAGAAGCTGAAGGCGAAGCACCCGAGCATCGGCGACGTGCGCGGCATCGGTACGTTCTGGGCGATCGAACTGGTGAAGAACCGCGAGACCCGCGAGCAACTGGTGCCGTTCAATGCCGCCGGCGCCGATGCCAAGCCGATGGTCGAGCTCGGAAATGCCTGCAAGGCTGCTGGCTTGTGGCCGTTCACCCACTTCAACCGGCTCCATGTCGTCCCGCCGTGCAACACCCCGGTCGACGAGGTGCACCAAGGTCTCGCGATCATCGACGAGGCACTGAACGTCGCCGACTCCTACGCGACCGGCTGACGGGTCTCGACCCGACATTCGACCGGACGACATTCGACCCGACCAACATCAACCCGAGACAACGCTGATGCCGACCGTGCGACGGGCCGCGAACGCAGATCTCACGGCGGCAGCCGAGACGCTCGCGCTTGCCCAACTCGACTACGCCTGGGCCGTGTGGGCGTTTCCCGCTCCCGACCGCCTCCACCGGATGAGGCAGTCGTTCCTGCTCGACCTCCAGTTGGGGATGGAGTGGAACTCGGTCTGGGTGACCGATGACGTTGCCTCGGTCGCGATCTGGTTGCCACCCGTGCGATCGGCGGTCGATGCCATCGTGATGGCGGACGTACGAACCGCTCAGGCAGCACTCATCGACGTCGAACGCATCACCGCTGCCCACGTCCAGACTCAGCCCTATCACCCCGACGTGCCGTGTTGGTATCTCGGCACCATGGGGACGCTCCCCGAGCGGCGCCGCGCCGGCCTGGCCAGCGCGTTGATGCAGCCGGTGCTCGACGAGTGCGATCGAACGTCGATGCTCGCGTGTCTCGAGACATCGAGCGACGACAACGTGCGCCTCTACGGACGCCTCAGCTTCACCGAGGTCGTTCGTCTGCACTCCGAAGACGCGACGCATCTTCCGCTGATCGTGATGGAGCGCCTGCCACGTCATCCCCAGAACAGCAAGGTCTAGGGTCACCGCCCATGGCATCCGGTTGGCGGCATCCCGGTAGATCGGGCGCTGTCCTCTACGGCGTCCTCGCCGCGCTGGTCGGCTCGATCATCGGCATGTTCAGCCGGCTGCAGGTCGCCAAGCAGCGCAGCCGGGAACGCGCCGCGCAGCAACTGCCGGCAGGCGCGATCATCGTCATCTCCAACCACACGAGCTACGCCGATGGTGTCCTCCTGGCGCTGGCGTGCCGGCGGCTGGGCCGAGAACTGCGCCTGCTGGCGACCGCAGGTGTGTTCAAGGTGCCAGTGGTGGGGGCGCTGGCGCGCCGGCTCGGGTTCATCCGCGTACATCGCGGCTCGGCCGCAGCGGCGGATGCCCTCGACGAAGCAGCGACGGCGCTCGCGGCCGGCGAAGCGGTCGGTCTCTACCCCGAAGGGCGTCTCACCCGCGATCCGCTGATGTGGCCAGAACGGGCCAAGACCGGTGCCGTGCGCCTCGCCTTGCGCTCGAACGCCCCGATCGTGCCGATCGCAATGCTCGGGGCGCATGAGGTGATCGGTCGTCGACAACTGATCCTCACACTGGTGCGCAACGTGGTCCGCCGGCCGAAGGTCACCACCAGCGTCGGTACGCCGATCGATGTGCGTTCGCTGATGCAGATCGGTCCGACGACGGAACCGACCAACGACGAGGTGCGCATCGCTGCAGATCTGGTGATGGGCCGATTGGTCGATCTGGTCGAGGCCTTGCGCGGCGAGGTGGCGCCGCACCCGCTCGGCGCGCCCCGCGCCGACGACTGACGGCCGACGCGATCGACCGACGCGATCAGGTCGGTGTCTCAGCGGGCCAATGCGGCGACGAATGCATCGACGAATGCATCGACGTCGGTGCCGATCTTGGGTACCTCGAACAGACGGCCGGTCCCGTCGGAGAACAAGATCACGAGCGCATGGCTGGAGGTCTTCTTGTCGGTCTGGACGTCGACGACCTGGTCGCGAGGGATCGAGCCGTGCAAGGCCTTCGGCTTGCCGGTGAGCTTCGCCCATGTCCACGCGATCAGGCGTCGATCGGTGACGCCGAGCACGAGCGGCCCATCGGTGAATTGTGCGGCGATGCCGCGATCGCTCACCAGGGATTCGTCGCCGTTGCCCATCCGCGCTGCAATCGCCGCACCGATCAGCCCGCCGAACTGGCGACTCATCATGCCGCGCATCAATCCCGCCGGCTGGGCGATCTGCAGACCGGCCAGCAACTGCTCCCCCGTCTGCAGATCGCCACCGACCGACTTCATGATCTTCCGTTCCCACGATGCCATGCGCGGAGAGCATCGGGCACCACCACCGCCATCACCTCCCAGCCTGACAACATTGACCCATGCTCGCCCCCGGTGTTCCTGCCCCCGATTTCGACCTGCCCGACCAACACGGCCAGCGAGTTCGATCGGCCGACCTGCGCGGGTCGTGGGTGCTGTTGTGGTGGTACCCGAAGGCATCGACTCCCGGTTGAACGCTGCAGGGCCAGGGCCTGCGTGACAGCGCCCCCCGATTCGACGCCGCTGGTGCCGCGATCCTCGGAGCATCGTTCGACACGCCTGCCGAGAACTTCGCCTTCGCCACCGCACAGGGCTTCCCGTACTCGTTGCTCAGCGACGTCGATCGAGCGGTCGGTCATCGTTACGACGCGGTGCGCACGCCTGGCGACAGCTATGACGAGTTCCCGCGTCGCGTGGCCTACCTGATCGACCCCTCCGGGACGATCGCTCGCGCCTACGACGTCAGCGATGTGAGCGGCTTTGCGGCCCTCGTCCTCGATGACTTGGCACTCCTCCAGGGCGAATCCACGACATGAGCTCGAGTCCGTTCGTCGACCCCATCGAACCCCGCGTCTCCGACGATCTCCGCGATGCCACGGAGCTGCAGCGGCGCGTCGACAGCGCCAATCGTGGCGGTGCTCGCGCTGCGGTGTTGGGTGTCAATGACGGGCTGGTCACCAACGTGTGCCTCATCCTCGCGGTCGCCGGTGCCGACAGCTCGTCGGGTGCCGTGCGCATCGCAGGTTTCGCCAGCCTCGTTGCTGGTGCGTTCTCGATGGCCGCCGGCGAATGGGTGAGCGTCCGCAGCCAGGTCGAGATCTACGAAGGGCTGTTGGCCGAGCTGCGCCGGATGGTGCGACGCAACCCGAAGCTCGTGCTCGACCGGATCACTGACACGCTCGTCGATTCAGGGCTTGCCACCGACACCGCTCAGCGAGCCGCCACCGAACTGCCGCTCGACGAGCACAAGTTCCTCGACTTCTCGGCCCGTCTGGTGTTCGGCATCAACCCCGACGAGCTCGGCTCACCAACCACCGCCGCCGTGAGCTCGCTCGGTCTGTTCGGAGTGGGGGCGGCGATCCCGCTGCTGCCGTGGTTCTTCGTCGATGGCACGACAGCGGTCGTCGTGTCGGTCGTGGCGACCGCGGCAGCGAGCGTGGCCGTCGGCGCCTGGGTGAGCCGATCGGCCGAACGACCGATCGGGCGCGGTGCGCTACGCCAACTCGTGATCGTTGTGGCTGCATCCGCCGTCACGTACGGCATCGGCGCCCTGTTCGGCACCGCCATCGCGTGACGCTGTGTGCGACCGGTCGCGTTCACACGCGACGGGGGCGAGTCGCCGAAGCGACCCGCCCCCGTGTCGTTCACCTCAGGCCATCCCGTCGCCGACGTCGCCGAGCCGGGGATGCAACGAACCCGAGTGGATCAGGAGCCACCCTCGTTGAGCGTGACTTCGATCGGGGTGTATCCGTCACCGGTGAGCTCCACACCCAGAGCTTCGAGGATCGCATGGGCAGCCTCGACGATGTCGTTGGTGTACGCACCCTCGTCGACGGGCTTGGTGAGCACCGTCGCGCCATCGAGGTTCTTCGCGCCAGACGCAACCTCGACCGTGCGAGCCCACGCATCCGCGTCGATGATTCCCACGCCCTTCGCTGCCGGCCAGATGAGCTTGTTGACCTCGTTCATCTGCCACAGCTGATGCGACGCACCGAGGATCGGGCTCTGATCGAGCACGATGTCGGCACATGCCTGCACGTTGTCACGGCAGAACGCCCAGCCCTGCAACGACGCCGCGACGAACTTCACGGCGGTGTCGTTGTACTCCGGATCGTCGAGTCGAGCGCCGTCGGCCCAGATCGCGTCCTGCAACATGCCAACGCCTTCTTCTTCGTAGCTGATGGCGTTGAAGTCGTCCGGCGTGTACAGCTCACCCGTGTCCGGGTTCACGGCTTCGAGCACCTGTGCGTACTCGTTGTACGTCATCGCCTCGGCGGCGTCGATGTCACCCGCGAGGAGCGCCACCATGTCGAACTGTTGCTGCACGTTGGTGACGTCGGTGGCCGGATCGAGGCCGGCCGCCGTCATCGCGGCGAACACCTCGAACTCGTTGCCGAAGCCCCAGTTCCCGATGGTCTTGCCGGCAAAGTCGGCAGGGCTGGTGATGTTCTTGTCCTTGAACGAAACCTGCAAGGTGCCGGACCGCTGGTACACCTGGGCGATGTCGACGATGTTGGCTCCGCCTTCGCGGCTGGCAAGCGCCTTCGGCACCCATGCGATCGCGAAATCGACCTCGCCGTTGGCCAGGACATCCTGCGGCGTGATGTCGACGGCTCCTTCGAGGATCGTGACATCGAGGCACTGATCTGCATAGAAGCCCTGGTCGACGGCTGCGTAGTAGCCGGCGAACTGTGCCTGGGTGACCCACTGCAACTGCAGCTTCACCTCGGTGGGCTCGGTGCACTCACCGTCTGCCGTGGCGTCGGTGGCGGCCGGGGCCTCGGTGGCGGCTGGTGCTTTCGTCGTTTCCGGGGCGGGGGCCTCGGTCGCGTCGGTCGGCGCTTCGGTGGCGGCGGGGGCCGCGGTATCGGCTGACTCGTCGTCGTCGGAGCCGCATGCCGCGGCCACGAGCGACAGGGCGAGCATCGAAATGACTGCTCCTCTGGTCGTACGCTTCACTGTTGTTCTCCTCCCCCGACAACGGCTGGTTGCCGCTGCGGTCTGATGGGCCGGGGGGCGCTCATGCGCCTTCCCGACCGCGTTCTACGCCGTCGCCGGCTCCGCGCCGGCTGACAGCCATCTCCAACACCACGGCGAACACGAAGAACGCAAGCCCGAGCAGACAGGCGCCTCCGACATAGGCCCAGCCTTCGGCCTTCTTCGATGTCGCGAGGTTGGAAGTGATCTTGTTGCCGAGACCGTTCTGCGATCCGCCGAAGTACTCGGAGACGAACGCAGTGATGACCGCCAACGGCGCCGAGATCTTCAGCGCCGTGAAAAAGTACGGAAACGCGTTGGGCACGCGCACCAGGCGGAGCAACGCCCAGTCGCTGGCTGCGTACGAGCGCATCAACTCGACGTGTGTGGCGTCGACCTGACGAAGCCCTCGGGCAACGTTCACGAGAACGACGAAGTAGACGACGAGGGTGACCATGAGCCGTCGCGGGACCTCGCTCGTGATCGCGAACATGTTGTTGAACACTGCGACGAGCACGAAGATCGGCACCGCATTGAGAGCGATCGACAACGGGGTGACGATCTCGTCGAGCAGCTTGAACCGCAGCAGCACGAACGACATGGCGACGCCGAGCGCGGCGCCCAGCAGCAAACCGATCAGCGCGTTCGCCCCCGAGACTCGCATCGCGGCCCAGATGAGGTCGGTGTTGTCGACGAATCGACCGAGGATGTCCGACGGTGGCACGAGGAAGTACGGCTTGATGTCGAAGGCCGCGACCGAGGTTTCCCATGCACCGAAGAACAACGCGCCGAACACCAGTGGTGGGAGCACCACCTGGGTGGCCGAGGCGATCGAGCCGCGTTCGCTCATCGGTCCTCGATGCCTCGTGGGCCGCTGCCCATGTGGGTGCCGCGAAGTGCTTCGCGCACTGCGGTGATGCGGCCGTAGAACGCGGTTGCTTCGCGCGTGTCCTCATCGCGATCGGTACCGAGGTCGACGTCGACGATCTCGGTGATTCGACCTGGCCGGGGCGACATGACGACCACTCGATTCGACAGGTACACGGCCTCGGGGATGCTGTGCGTGACGAACACCACCGTCGTGGATGTGCGCGCGCAGATCTGCAGCAGCTCTGCCTGCATGTGTTCGCGGGTCATCTCGTCGAGCGCGCCGAACGGCTCGTCCATCAGCAGCAACGGCGGGTGGGCCGCAAGGGCACGAGCGATGGCCACCCGTTGCTGCATGCCACCCGAGAGCTGCCACGGCATGTGCGACGCGAAGTCGCCGAGCTTCACCAGTTCGAGCATCTCCTCGGCACGGGCCCGACGTTCGGACTTGCCCCATCCCTTGAGCTCCAACGGCAGCTCGATGTTCCGAGCCACGCTGCGCCACTCGAACAGGCCCGACTGCTGGAACGCCATGCCGTAGTCCTGCTCCTGACGCGCCTGGGACGCGGGCTTGCCGTTCACGAGCACGGTGCCTGAACTTGGCTCGAGCAGATTCGCGATCAGGCGCAGCAACGTGCTCTTGCCACACCCCGACGGCCCGATCAGCGAGACGAACTCGCCGGGCGTGATCGACAGGTCGACGTCGACGAGTGCTTCGACGGCGCTCGACTTGTTCGCGTTGAACACCTTCTTCAGCCCAACGATCTCGACCGCGTTCGGGGTTGGTGCGGCGGCGCTCATGCGTTCGATTCCTTCGGGCGATTTCGCATCATCACGAGGTCGATGCAGGCGACGATGGCGGCCATCGTGAGGCCCAGCAACGCTGCCCCGAAGATGCTGGTGAAGACCTTGGTGGGTTCGGAGGTGGCCTGGCGCGAGTACTCGATGATGAGCCGTCCGATGCCACCTTTCAAACCGGTGGAGATCTCGGCCACGACCACCCCCACGACCGCGCCAGCGCCACCGAGCTTGAGCGCCGGGACGATGTAGGGCACCGCAGAGGGGAACCGCAGCTTCAGGAGCGTCCGACCCCACGAGGCAGCCAGGCTGTCCATCAGTTCGAGCGATGCCGCGCTGGGTGACTTGAGGCCGCGCAAGGTGCCGACGGCCACAGGGAAGAAGGCGAGGAACGCCCCCAGCACCGCTGCCGACATCCACTTGGGCCACACCCAATCGCCGACCTGGAGCTTGCCGCCCCAACCTGCCACCAGA
>JAYSLK010000618.1:0-3059 GCA_043725585.1 Actinomycetota bacterium | reverse complement strand
GGAGGTCGATGTCGATCGACCAGCGCGGCGACCGGTTCGCATCCCGCCTCCAGGGCCCGCTCCACCACCAGGTCGCCTTCGGCCATGAACAGACCCTCGCCATCGTCGTTTCGGCGCTGGAGCCGGTTCGACAGCTGGCGTTCGTTGAGTCGGAAGACGGCGAGGCGTTCGTCGTCGGGGTCGTCGACAGGGATCAGCACGACACCTCCGACCCACCCCTCGACAGGTCTAGAACAGCCAGGGGAACTCGCTCCAGTCCGGGTCGCGCTTGTCCAAGAACGACGTCCGACCTTCCTGGGCCTCGTCCGTCATGTACGCGAGTCGGGTGGCCTCACCGGCGAAGATCTGCTGGCCCACGAGTCCGTCGTCGATGAGGTTGAACGAGTACTTCAGCATGCGCTGCGCGGTCGGGCTCTTGCCGTTCACTTCCCATCCCCACCGCAACGCGGTGGCCTCGAGCTCGGCATGTGGTACGACCGCGTTCACCATCCCCATCTCGCGGGCCTGGGCGGCGGTGTACTCGCGCCCGAGGAAGAAGATCTCGCGGGCGAACTTCTGGCCGGTCTGGCGGGCCAGATATGCGCTGCCGAACCCGCCGTCGAAGCTGGCGACATCGGCGTCGGTCTGTTTGAAGCGGGCGTGCTCCTCACTGGCGATCGTGAGGTCGGCGACGACGTGGAGGCTGTGACCGCCACCGGCGGCCCAGCCAGGAACGACGCAGATCACGATCTTGGGCATGAAGCGGATCAGCCGTTGCACCTCGAGGATGTGCAGCCGTCCTGCGCGACCGGCCTGAATCGTGTCGGCGGTGTCGCCCTCGGCGTACTTGTATCCGTCCCTGCCACGGATGCGCTGGTCGCCGCCGCTGCAGAACGCCCAACCACCGTCCTTCGGTGACGGGCCGTTCCCCGTGAGCAGGACACAACCGACGTCGGTGCTCATCCGCGCGTGATCGAGGGCGGTGTACAGCTGATCCACCGTCTTGGGACGAAACGCGTTGCGCACTTCGGGGCGGTTGAAGGCGACACGGACGGTGCCGCGGTCGCGAGCGGTGGCGCCGGTGGCTCGGTGATAGGTGATGTCGTCGAAGTCGAAGCCGGGAACGAGGCTCCAGGCCGCCGGATCGAAGATGTCGCTGACTCGCGCTGCCGTGTCGGTCATGACCGCCATTGTGCTCGCTGGCGCACTGCTACGTTCAGCCCATGCCACACGCAGCCGTCAATGGCCAACAGATCCACTACGAAGACACCGGCGGCACTGGCCCGGTCGTGGTGCTCGCTCATGGTTTCTTGATGGATCTCGAGATGTTCGTCCATCAACTGGCAGCGCTGCGCGACCAGTACCGCGTCATCACCTGGGACGAACGGGGATTCGGCCAGACCGTGTTCGATGGCAAGCCGTTCACCTACTGGGACTCAGCGGCTGATTGCATCGGCCTGCTCGATCATCTGGGCATCGATCGCGCCGTGGTCGGTGGCATGAGCCAAGGTGGCTTCCTGTCGATGCGTGTGGCGCTCATGGCACCCGAACGCGTGCGGGCGCTCATCCTGCTCGACACGGCAGCAGCGCTCGACGCGCCCGAGACGTTGGCCGGCAACCAGGGCATGGTCGACATGTGGCTCTCCGTCGGACCGGTCGACGAGCTCGCCCAGGCCGTGGCGACGATCATCATCGACGATCCCGACGAGAACGCCACGTGGATCGCCAAGTGGCAGGCCCGTCCCAAGGAGTCGCTCGCCGAACCGGCGCGCTGCCTGCTCACGCGCGACGACATCAGCGATCGGCTGAGCGAGATCACGTGCCCGGCCCTCGTGGTGCACGGCACCGAGGACACCGCGCTCACGATGGAACATGCCGAGGACATGGCCTCACGGCTGGTCGGGTGCGGTGGGGTGGTGAAGGTGTCGGGAGCACACGCGGCGAACCTGACCAATCCCGATCCGGTGAACGCGGCGATCCTCGATTTCCTCGCCGGCCTACCGACCTGATCGGATCGGCTGATGGCATTGCAGATCTTCGGTGTTCCCGGCTTGCCCGAGATCGTTCCTGGCAGCGATCTCGCCGCGATGATCCTCGCAGCCTCGGCAGAGGCGGGCACACCGCTGGCCGACGGTGACGTCGTGGTGGTCACCTCGAAGATCGTGTCGAAGGCCGAGGGTCGTACCGTCGAGCTCGACGAGGTACAGCCATCGCAGTTCGCGATCGACTGGTCGTTGCCGTGGGACAAGGACCCCGCGGTGACCGAGTTGGTGCTGCGCGAGTCGAAGCGAGTGGTCCGCCAGGTGGGCCCGATCCTGATCACCGAGACCCACCACGGCTTCGTCTGTGCCAACAGCGGCATCGACCAGTCGAGCAGTGGAGCACACGGTCGTGTGGTGCTGCTCCCCGACGATCCCGATGCGTCCGCGCGGCGCATCCGCGAGGGCTTCCACGCCGGTGGGGTGGACGCCGCGGTGATCATCAGCGACACGTTCGGTCGTGCGTGGCGTGAAGGGCAGACCGACATCGCGATCGGTGTCGCCGGCATCCAACCGATCCTCAGCTACATCGGCCAGGTCGATCCCCACGGACATGAGTTCAGGGTGCAGGCCATCTGCACCGCCGACGAGCTCACCGGTGCCGCTGAACTGGTGAAGGGCAACACCTCGCGAGTGCCGGTGGGTGTGGTGCGTGGCTTCGAGTTCGAGCTCGACGACACGGCCGTGATCGCACCCGTGCTGCGGGACCAGAGCCGCGACCTGTTCCGCTGAGGTGTGGCGTCGGTCGGTCCGGCCGAAATCTGCACCCGGCGGCGGCCGCCGCGGGCATACCGTGGCAACGATGATCGAGCCCGAGCACGTGTCCACCACCTGTGACGCGTACGACGCGACGGCGGATCTGTACGTGCAGTTCATCGGTACCGAGATCGACGCGACGATCGAAGCGGCACTCGACCGGGCGCAGCTCGAAGTGTTCGCCGAGCGAGTCGCCGCACGTTCGGGACCGGTGGCTGACGTCGGTTGTGGGCCTGGCCGAGTGGCCGCGTTCCTGGCAGCTCGCGGGATCGACGTGGTCGGCTT
>JAYSLK010000617.1:0-4861 GCA_043725585.1 Actinomycetota bacterium | reverse complement strand
GACCGCCACGGTCCTCGTCGCGAAGCAGTTGCCCGCCCGCGGCGGCGACACGCTGTGGTGCGATCTCGTCGGAGCGTACGAAACGCTCAGCGATCCGATTCGGGGTCTGCTCGGCCAGTTGATCGCGATGCATGACGCGTCGGCCACGTTCAGCCGGTTCCGCGACGACGATCCGTCGGGCGATCAGAACAAGCGGTTGGCGTCGCTGAAGTCCGTGCGCCACCCGGTCGTGCGCGTGCATCCCGAAACCGGCGAGCGCGTTCTGTTCGTGAACGACACGTTCACCCGCGAGATCGAAGGCGTGCGGCCGAACGAGAGCCAGGCGCTGCTGACGATGCTGAACCAGCACGCCGTGCAACCCGAACGCGTGGTGCGCTGGCGATGGCAGCCAGGCGATGTGGCCTTCTGGGACAACCGCTCGACCGCCCACTACGCCACCGCCGACTATACCGATCGTCGCGTCATGCACCGCGTCACCATCGCCGGCGACCGCCCCCTCGGCATCCACGGCCCCATCGACTGACCCCCTCTAGCGTTTGGTCACTTCCGCGTCATACCCACGCGTCCGCGCACAAACGCGACACCACCCCCGGTGCGTTTGGTCATTTTCGCGTCACATGCACGCGTTCGCTCACACACGCGGGGATCGAGGTGCGATTGAGCGCGGACGCGTGGGTATGACGCGGTAGTGAGCAAACGCTAGAGGGGGTTGGGCCAGTCTCGGTCTTCGGTGGACTCTCCGCTCGCTTGCATGGCCTTGCGCCGGGCGGCGAGTTCCTCGGCGAGGTGCTCGATGTTCTCGGGGATGGCCGCAGCCAGGTGTTCCTTCAGGTACTTGGCCAGGCTGGGGCTGCGCCCCTGGGTGCTGACCGAGACGATCACCGGGCCACGACGCTCGACCGCAGGCAGGATGAAGCTGCATCGGTCGGGGTCGTCGACCGCGTTGCAGAACACACCGCGGGCCTCGCACTCGCCGAAGATCTGTTGCTGCACCACGGGATCGTTCGTGGCCGCGACCACCAGCCACGCTCCGTCGAGATCGGCGGGCTCGTAGGGGCGCTGCACGAGCGTGACACCGTCGAGCGACTCGAAGCCGTCGGCGAAGTCGGGCGACACCACGGTGATCGACGCGCCCGAGGCGACCAGCCCTTCGGTCTTGCGCAGCGCGATCACTCCTCCGCCCACCACCAGCACGGGCCGACCCGCGAGGCGGACGACGATGGGGTACCCGTCGTCGATGCGTCGCGCCTTGGCGAGCTCGGACGGTTCAGCCATCGCTGGGCAGCGTATGGGCCGCCACGAGCATCGCCGCATCCTGTGCGAAGGTGGCGACCGCACCGATCACCAGCACCGCGGGTGACTCGACATCAGCGTCCGCCAATTGCTCGAGCCGGCCGATCCAGATGCGCTGGCGCGGTGTGGTGGCGTGCATCACCACAGCGGCCGGCGTGCCTGCGCTGAGGCCGGACTCGATCAGCTTTCCCGCGATCACGCCTCGTCGCTCGGCGCCCATCAGCACCACGAGCGTGCCTCCCAGACGCCCGACCGCCGACCAGTCGACCGGGTCACTGTCGGTGGCCTCGTGCCCGGTGACGATGGTGACCGCTCGTGCCACCTTGCGATGGGTGACCGGGATGCCGGCTGCGGCCGGAGCGGCCAACGACGAACTGATGCCAGGCACGATCTGGCACTCGATGCCGGCTTCGGCCAGCACCTCCACCTCTTCGCCGCCGCGACCGAACAGGAACGGGTCGCCACCCTTCAGGCGCACGACCCGCCGCCCGGACCGGGCGTGCAACACCAACAGTTCGTTCAACACTCCCTGGGTGTGGCTTCCGCCGGGTCGCTTGCCGACGTCGATGAGGTCGGCATCCGGTCTGGCGAGCGCGAGGATCTCGGGCGACACCAGCCGGTCGTGCAACACCACGTCGGCCTCACCGATCAGGCGCGCCGCCTTCAAGGTAAGCAGCTCCGGATCGCCGGGACCGGCGCCCACCAACGAGACCGACGGCTCGGTCATACGGGTACCCCCTCCAATGCCGCAACCATGCCCGCTCCCATCGTGCCATTGCTGACCTCGTCGATCACGATGAAACTGCCCATGGTGCGGTTCGTTGCATATGCATCGACAGGCAACGGGAGCGACGTGATGAACGTGACCGTGCCGATCTCATTGAGACCCAGTTCGTCGACCCCCGCCTCCGAGGTGAGCGTGGCGATGTCGAGGCGGTCGTGCAACTGCGTGGCCACGGCCTTCACCGTGCGCGTTCCGTGCTTCAGCAGCACGTGGCTGCCGGCACGAAGCGGCTTGTCGGCCATCCACGCCACCCGGGCAACGATCTGCGGCACCGTCTGCGGAGCGTCGTGGGCATCTGCGATCACGTCACCGCGCGACACATCGAGCTCGTGTTCGAGCTGAACTCGGATCGCCGGCGGATTGCCCTCGACCGCAGCGATGCGACTGCTCGTGCCCGATGGCAACACCACGATCTCGTCGCCCACCTTCGGGATGCCCGCGGCGAGCGAACCCGCATACCAACGCCGCTCGGCCTCGATGCCGGCTCCGCTACCCACGGCAGGCTTGATCACCAGCTGCACCGGAAGGCGCAGCGCACCCTCGTCGTATCGGGGCAAGGGCAGCGTTTCGAGGTGCTCGAGCAGACACGGTCCGCTGTACCACGGCGTATGTGGCGACGGGTCGACCACATTGCCGCCGTCGAGAGCACAGAGCGGGATCGCCGTCACCACCGGCACATCGAGGCGGGCGGCGAGGTCGACGAACTCATCGCGAATGTCGAGGAACCGGGCCTCGGACCATTCGACGAGGTCCATCTTGTTGACCGCGAGCACGAGGTGCTGGATGCCGAGCAAGGCGGATAGCGCGGCGTGGCGCAGCGACTGCTCACGAAGCCCGTGACGGGCGTCGACGAGGATGACCGCCACGTCGGAGGTGGACGCACCGGTCACCATGTTGCGCGTGTACTGCACGTGACCGGGCGTGTCAGCGATCACGAACGAACGCAGAGGCGTGGAGAAGTATCGGTACGCCACGTCGATGGTGATGCCCTGCTCCCGCTCGGCACGGAGCCCGTCGGTCACGAGCGCGAGATCGAGACCCTCTCCCCCACGGCGAGCTGTCGTCGCCGCGACCGCATCGATCACGTCGTCGAACAACGACTTGGTGTCGTGCAGCAACCGTCCGATCAGCGTGCTCTTGCCGTCGTCGACCGAGCCGGCGGTTGCGAATCGCAACAGCTCCATCAGAAGTACCCCTCGCGCTTGCGGTCTTCCATCGCAGCTTCACTGAACTTGTCGTCGGCGCGCGTGGCACCTCGCTCGGTGATGCGGCTCTGCTCGATCTCGGTGAGCACCTCGAGCGGGGTGGCCGCATCGCTGCGAACCGCGCCGGTGCACGTCATGTCTCCGACGGTGCGATAGCGCACCGTCTCGACGAACGGCGTCTCGCCGGGCAGCGGTGGCGTGACCGCGCTGGTGGCGAGCAACATGCCGTCGCGGGCCACCACCTCGCGTTGGTGCGAGTAGTACATCTGTGGCAGATCGATGTCGTTGACGGCGATGTAGCGCCAGATGTCGAGCTCGGTCCAGTCGCTGATCGGGAAGGCCCGAAGGTGCTCGCCCGAGCGGACACGCGGGTTGTAGAGACGCCACAGCTCGGGTCGCTGGTTCTTGGGGTCCCACTGGCCGAACATGTCTCGGAAGCTGAGGATCCGCTCCTTCGCCCTCGCCTTGTCCTCGTCGCGCCGAGCGCCACCGAACGCGGCGTCGAACCTGTTGCGGCCCACCTCGTACAGCAACGGCTGGGTCTGCAGGCGGTTGCGCGACCCGGTGGGGCCCGGATCGGCCACGCGGCCCTCATCGATCGCGTCCTGAACGCTGGCAACCACCAGGCGAACGCCCATCTGTTCGACAAGACGGTCACGGAACTCGATCACTTCGGGGAAGTTGTGGCCCGTGTCGACGTGCATCACCGGGAACGGGATGACACCGGGCTCGAACGCCTTCCTGGCAAGGTGCAGCATGACCACGCTGTCCTTGCCGCCCGAGAACAGCAGCACCGGTCGCTCACATTCGGCCGCGACCTCGCGGATGACGAAGATGGCGTGAGCCTCGAGTTGCGCGAGGCGATGGTCGAGACCCACGCGATCGGCGTCGTCGAACTCGGTGCTGGTCTGGTCGATCACGGTCACGTCATCTCTCCTCGTGGTGTGGGTCATCTGGTGGGTCATCGAGTGAGTCGCGAGTGCGGCTGGTGCAGCGGGCGGGGCAGGCGCCTCAAACGTCAGAGATGCAGGCCGCACTCGGTCTTGGCGTGGGCGCTCCACCGGCCGGCGCGGGCGTGCTCACCTTCAGCCGGCTTGCGGGTGCAGGGGATGCAGCCAATCGACGGATACCCCTGGTCGAGCAGAGGGTTCAGCGGCACCTCGTGGATGGATGCGTAGGTGGCGAGGTCAGCGTCCGTCCACGCGGCGAGCGGGTTGAGCTTCACCATGCCCCGCTTGTCGATCTGAACGAACGGGGTGTTGGCGCGGACCTCGCTGTCGCTGCGGCGCACACCACTGATCCAGCCGAGTCGACCGGCCAGGCCCTGTTCGAGCGGCACGACCTTGCGTTGGTGACAGCAACCGTCGGGATCGCTGAGGAAGCGTTCGTCGCCGATCGGCGCGGCGGGCGTGACGACCAGCCTGACCGGGTACCTCGCTCTGACAGCGTCGACCGTCTGCAGGGTTTCGTCGAAGTGGTAGCCGGTGTCGAGGAACAGCACGTCGATGCCCGGTGCCACCTTGGCCGCCACGTCGACCAGCACGGTGTCGGACGTCATCGCCGAGGCGACGATCACGCG
>JAYSLK010000616.1:0-2816 GCA_043725585.1 Actinomycetota bacterium | reverse complement strand
ACTTCAAGGACGGGCTGGCGACGAGCGAGCGAGGCAGGGTGGCTCGCATCGATCCGCTGATCCCCGGGGTGGACCTGGCCGGCGAAGTGGTCGAGTCGAAGAGCGCTGAGGTGAGCGTCGGTGCCAAGGTGATCGTCCATGGCTACGACTTGGGGGTGGCCCGCCACGGTGGCTACGCAGAGCTGGCCCGAGCACCCGGGGCGTGGGTGGTCCCCATGCCCGACGGCCTCGACGCATCGACGGCGATGGCGGTCGGCACCGCTGGCTTCACCGCCGCACTCTCGGTGGCAGCGCTCGAGCGAGCGGGCCTCGTTGCAGGGTCTGGTCCTGTGCTCGTCACAGGCGCGACCGGCGGCGTGGGATCGATGGCGGTCGGCATGCTCGCAGCGCGTGGTCATGAGGTCGTGGCCAGCACCGGCAAGGCCGCCGAAGCGGGATGGCTGAGGTCGCTCGGTGCCTCCGACGTACTCGACCGCAGCGAGCTCACACCCGAGTCGAGCAAGCCGCTCGAGAAGGAGCGCTGGGCAGGCTGCGTCGACTGCGTGGGAGGAGCGACACTCGCCCACGTGCTGCGCACGCTTCGGTACGGTGCCTGCGTTGCCGCCAGCGGCCTCACCGGTGGGTCCGACCTCCCGGCCACCGTGCTGCCGTTCATCCTCCGCAACGTGTCGCTGTTGGGCATCGACAGCGTGCAGACACCGATCGCCGAACGGCGAGCGGCATGGCAGCGCATCGCCACCGATCTCCGCCCCGGTTGGCTCGGCGACACGAACGGGCCCTGGCAGCAGGAGGTCGTCGGTTTCGATCATCTGCCCGAGCAACTCGACCGCATCCTGGCCGGCGGCATGCGCGGCCGAGTGCTGGTCAGCCCGGATCGCTGACCGAGGTGGCCGTCCGGTCACGGCGAGTCGAGCAGACTCCAGGCATGCTCCGGGTGCCGACATGAAACGACACACGATCACCGAACCGGCCCGAACGATCGACGTGATCCACCACACCGACGTACTCGTCGTGGGTTCGGGCCCGGCCGGGCTCGCGGCCGCGCTCGCCGCGGCACGTCACGGCGTGGAGGTCACGCTGGTCGAGCGCTTCGGATGCTTCGGCGGCAACATCACCACCGTCGGGGTCGAAGGCTTCGCGTGGTACCGCCACGAGCAGACCGTCGAGGCCGACGGGATCGGTCGCGAGTTCGAGGAGCGAGCCCACCAGATGGGAGCCGCCGTTCCGGAGAGTCAGTCACAGTCGTACGAGATCGACGCAGAGGGCTTCAAGGTCGTCGCTGACGTGTTGGTGCAGGAGGCCGACATCCATCCGATGCTGCACCGCAGCTTCGTGTCGCCGGTGATGGACGGCGATTCGGTGATCGGCATCATCACCGAATCGAAGGCGGGCCGCGAGGCGATCCTCGGACGCCGCGTGATCGATGCCACCGGCGACGCCGACATCGCCCACCGCGCCGGAGCGGCAACACACCTCACGCCGCGCGAACAGACGATGGCGGCATCGGTGATGTTCCATCTCGCCGGGGTCGACAAGCGACGGTTCGTCGAGGGCATCGCCGCCGACCCTCAGACCTACGCCGACTGGGCAGGCAACGGCGAGTGGTCGATCGAGACCAGCGGCAAGGAGGACTCGATGTTCTCGCCCTTCCTGCACAAGCCGTTCCGCCAGGCGGTGGAAGCAGGACTCATCCCCGCCGACCTCACCACCATCGCGGGCACCTGGGGAGCGATCCACGACTCGGGCGAACTGACGTACATGAACCTCGTCCACCTGGCCGGCATCGATGGCACCGACCCCGACGACCTCACTCGGGGCGAGATCGAAGGGCGTCGGCAGGCGATGCATGCGATCGAGGCGTTGCGCGCCTACACACCGGGATGCGAGAACGCGCGACTGCGCAACTTCGGCATGACGCTCGGTGTGCGCGACACGCGCAAGATCGATGCCGTGTACGACATGACCGAGCACGACGTGCGCGAGCAAGCACGATTCGACGACTCGGTCGGCATCTATCCCGAGTTCATCGACGGATACGGCGTGCTGATCCTTCCCACCACTGGCCGGTACTTCCACCTGCCGTATCGGAACGTGCTACCCCAAGGCGTCCGCAACCTGTTGGTTGCCGGGCGATCTTCGGGCGGCGACCGGATCAGCCACGCGGCCACGCGCAACATGGCGTGTTGCGCGGTGCTGGGCCAGGGCGCCGGCATCGCTGCGGCCCAGAGCCTGCACGACGATTGCGACCTCGAAGACGTGAAGATCGACCGGATCCAGGACGAACTGACCCGCCAAGGCGTCCGCTACCGCTGACCCACCCCCCGCGATGAGAGATGAGTGGCCCTGCCGCGCTCATCTCTCATCGGACGTGCGGCATGGACCGAGCCGATGAGAGATGGGGGCGCCACAGACTCTCATCTCTCATCGCGGGGTCTGGGCGTGGGTCAGGAGAAGGCGAGGCCGGTGAAGTCTCCCGTGTTACGCCAGCGGTCGAGGTACTCCCAGTATGCGACGGGGCCATCGGGGTATCCGCTGCCGTTGAGGCGTTCCTTTGGGCCGATCGGGCCGCCCTCGTTGTTGTAGTAGCCCGGGGTGCACTCCGGGTTGCCGATGAACCCGCGCACGCTGCTGACCATCAGCTCCACCCATGCAGCTTCGGCCTCGGCGGTCACGTCGATCTCGTCGGCCCCCGTCTGGAGCGCATGCGACAGGATCTTTGCGATGGTCGTGCCGGCCTCGGTGAGGTTCTGGGTGATGTTCGAGATCAGGTTCGAGCCGTGGGTCGGGCCCACGATGAACAGGTTGGGGAAGCCGTG
>JAYSLK010000615.1:0-6834 GCA_043725585.1 Actinomycetota bacterium | reverse complement strand
TCGCACGGCGGTGATGTACGCAGGGCAGCTCGTCGAGCAGCGGGTGTCGTCGAAGCTCCATGACGATCCGTTGCACCCGTACACCGCCGGGTTGGTCGCAGCCCGGCCGCGTATCGATGGCGAGGTGGCCCGATTGGCAGCCATCCCCGGACGCCCGCGTTCGGCGTTCGAGGCACCCGCAGGTTGTGCGTTCGCCGATCGTTGCAGCCACACAGAGGATCTGTGCAGCGCGGGCCGCCCCTCCTTCGATGCGTTGGACGACGGGCTCGTCCGTTGTCGGCGAGCCGGTGAGCTGCGGGGTCGGCTGCTGGCTGGAGGAGCTCATGGGTGAGCGGGCGTTTCTGCTCCAGGTGCGCGGCCTGACGAAGACCTTTGGGTCGATGGTGGCCGTCGACGACGTGGCGTTCGAGATCGCTCCTGGTGGCTCGCTGGCGATCGTCGGCGAGTCGGGATCGGGCAAGACCACGATCGCAAAGATGATCGTCGGGCTGTTGGCACCGACGGCCGGCTCGATCATCGCATGCGGTCGCGACCGGTCTCGGCCGGCCTCCGGAGCTGCCGAGCGACGTCGCCGGGGCGCCGAAGTGCAGATCGTGTTCCAGGACCCCTACAGCAGTCTCGATCCGCATCAGAGCGGCGCCTCGGCGATCGACGAAGTGCTCGCACTCCACCGCGGCGGATCGGCTGGCGAGCGTGCGACCAGGGTGGCCGAACTCGGTGAGCTCGTCGGTCTCGATCCACGCCAACTGCAGGCGTTGCCCCATGCATTGTCGGGCGGTCAGCGCCAGCGCGTTGCGATCGCGCGCGCTCTCGCCGCGGAGCCACAGCTGCTGATCCTCGATGAGTCGGTGGCTGCGCTCGACGTATCGATCCAGGCACAGGTACTGAACCTCCTCGCCGATGTTCGTGAGCGAACCGGCGTGTCGTATCTGCTGATCAGCCACGACCTCGCCGTCGTGCGTCAGATCACCGACGACGTGATCGTGATGCACCGAGGCTTCGTCGTGGAGCGAGGTCGTACCAAAGACGTCCTCGATCGGCCACAGGCGACGTACACGCAGCTGCTCCGTGCGAGCGTGCCGGCGCCGGGGTGGCGTCCCCGCCGACGCAGTGAGTGGGTCGCAGCAACAGACGCACCCGACGCCGACCTCCCGTGACGGCGATCGATCAGATGGTGACCGATCAGACGGTGATCGTGAGCGCAGCGACGAGGCCTGCAGTGGTGTCTCCGGTGACCGTGGCGAGCTGTTGGGCGGCCGCATCGTCGCCGAAGACCGTGTCGCTCGCCAACGAGACACGCAGCAGGCTGTCGACGCTGGCCTCGTAGCCCGTTGTTGCGTACACCGTCTCGCAGGCATCGAGAGGGAAGGCGAGCTGGGTCACGCGACGCACGTTCGACGCCGAGGTGGCGTCGGTCAAGCTCGGGTAGACCTCGAAGTGCACGTGCGGCCACCGGCCCGGGTAGCAGCCGGGGAAGATCGAGACGAACCGCACCACGCCGTCGATGTCGGACTCCTGGACCCCTCGAAGATAGGTCTCGCCTGCGACGCCTTCCGAGTACATGGAGTAGCGACCGAGCCTGTCGCAGTGCCAGGCGTACACCGCGGCACCCGCCAACGGCGTGCAGCCGTCGGCGTCGACCAGCAGTAGCTCGATGGTTGTGGCGATGCCGTCGGCGACGCCGGCGCCCGCACCGAGGCTCGTCGTGATGTCGCTGCGTACGACGCCCACCTCCGACAACACATCGGGACCGTTGGAGCCATCGCCGGGAAACGGACCCGATGTCTCCTCCGGGACGAGCTCGCACTCACCCGTCGGCGCGGCGTCGGTGGTGGGAGTGATCGGGTTGGCCGGTGGAGTGGCGAGCGTCTCCGACGGCAGTGTGCCGGCGGTGGTGGTCACCGCGTCGATGGTGCCGACCGTCGTCGGCGCGTCGACCTTGGTGGGCAGGGTGGTGACCTCGTCGTCGGAACATGCCCCGAGCACCAGTGCGCTGGTCGCGCCGGCGAGCATGGTGAGCACCCGGCGGCGACCGACGAGCGCGGCAAGGTCGATCGCCAGACCCCCGTCGACCGACCCGTCGTGCTGGTGTGTGCCGTGTTCGTGCCTGCCGTCGCCGTGGTCGCCCATCGCGTCAGGCTACGCGCGACCGGCTCATGTCAGACCGGCAGGTCGCCGGTCGCCGTGCGTGTGGTGCCGTGGTCGGTGAACGCCTTGATCGTGTTCTCGGCGATGCGCATCTGGTGGATCTCGTCGGCCCCGTCGGCGAAGCGCGCCCAGCGGGCATGTTGGAACATGTTCGCCAGCGGGGTGTCGGTCGAGTAACCGAGCGCACCGTGCACCTGGATCGCTCGGTCGATGATCCGGTTGAGGCTGTTGGCGACGAAGTGCTTGGCCATGCTGACCTCGGTGCGGAAGTCCTCGCCCCGGTCGATCTTGTACGCCGCATGCAGCACCATCAGCTTGCACTGGTACAGCTCCATCGCCGAGTCGGCGATCAGCCATTGCACGCCCTGCTTCTCGGCCAGGATGCTGCCGTGGCTGAAGCGCTCGAGGGAGCGGCCGACCATGAGATCGAGCGCCGTCTCGGCCTGGGCGATCCAGCGCATGCAATGCGCCAGACGCGCGGGTCCCAGTCGGTACTGGCCGAGCCGGTGGCCGTTGCCGCGACCGCCGAGGATCTGCGAGTCGTGGACGCGCAGGTCGGAGATCACGATCTCGCTGTGGCCGCCGGGGCCGTGCATCGTCTCGATCTCACGGACGTTGTTCCAGCCCTCGGTGGGCAGGTCGACGATGAAAGCGGTGTTGCCGCCCCGCGAGCCCTCCGGCACGTCGAGCTCGGTCTTTGCGATCAGGATCGCGAACTTCGCTCGGTTGGCACCCGAGATGAACCACTTGTGGCCGTTGATCACCCACTCGTCGCCGTCCCTGATCGCGTGGGTCTTGATCAGGGTCGGGTCGGAGCCGGCGACCTCGGGCTCGGTCATCGCGAAGCACGACGAGGTGACGCCGTCGCAGAGCGGCTTCAGGTACTTCTGCTTCTGCTCGTCGGTGGCCCAGTGCAGCAGGGTGTGCATGTTGCCCTCGTCGGGCGCCTGGCAGTTGAGCACCCACGGGCCGACGCGGGTCTTGGCAGCCTCGGCCTGCACCATCGCCAGGGCCACGTGTCCGAGGCCCATGCCGCCCCAGTCCTTCGGCATGTGGGGGAGCCACAGGCCGGCCTTCACCGCCTGCTTGCGAAGGCCGATGAGGGCGGTGATGTAGTCGCGCCGGTCGGCGTCGTCCATCTCCTCGCGGTGGCCGAACGGCTCGACCGTCGGCTTGATCGTGCCGTCGACGAAGTCGCGGACCCGGTTGCGGATGTCTTCGTGCTCCGGTGCGAGCGTGAAATCGATGGCCATGTGTTCCCCCGAGGAGCGTCGAATGTTGGATTGGGCTGCCGACATCCGACCACGCGGGTCAGCATCGAGCGAACGCCTGAAATCAATACAACATTGCCGCCGATGCGCTGAACTCGGAGCCGGTGCAACAGCGATGATCGCCGTTGTGATCAGGCGTATTCGGGCGGCGGCCCGGTGACCGTACGCATTCCTGCGAGCGATGTCGTGAAGCGGTCCGGGTGAGCGAGGAGTTCGGTCAGCGAGGACAACGGCGTCAAACCGTTCGATGTGATGTCCGGCGACACCGTCGAGATGATCGCAACGAGCTGCACCGATTCTGACGTCTGCAGGTAGAGGCCGCCACCGGAGGCCCCAGGGATGAGGCCGCACCGCACGCGAACGCTTGCCGCCGACACCTCGAGCGATGAGGCCTCGACCGAGCAACCAGCGGGCTGGTGCCCGACGGTGACGAGCCCTGCGGTCGCCCCGTGTGGGAGAGGTCGGTCGTGGGGAGTGGTGCCGCGCAGCAGGCTGCCGTCGGTGTCCACCGACTGGAAGCCGGCCACGGTCACCGTGCCCGTCGTCGGAAGGGTCTGACCGATGACCGCTGCCGGGCCGGCGATCGCTCGGTCCACGATCAGGACGGCGGCATCGAGAGCGTTCGTCGGGGTGTCGACGTAACGAACGTCGACGAGGACCCCCACCGCCTCGTATCGAACTCCGTCGCGAACCACGGTCCGTGGGCCGACCTCGCCCGCATCGTCGAGCACGCAGTGAGCAGCGGTCACGACGTAACGACTGTCGGCGATCGGAGTGCCCGAGCAGACACCGTCGCCTTCGATGCGCACGAGCACGTCTGCCACCCGTCCGTCGATGACGGTGGGTGACGGGGTGATAGCCGGAGCGATCGGACGGCTCGGAGTGGTCGGATCGGTCGCAGTGGCCGGGCTTGTCAGGACGGCGCCTGCGGCCGAGACAGGGACGGTGAACGAGGTAGCGGTGAGCAGCAACGAGGCGGCGATGGCGGGCCGGGTGCGGGTGGTACGGAGCATGCTGTCGACCCTGAGCGAGCGCCCGAAAGGACTGCCCAAGGCCTGCCAAAGGTCCGGCGTCCAGGCGCCAAAGAACGGCCAAAGGCCCATTCCTGGCGGTGCTCGGATCGCCTACGGTTCTGGAATGGAGGGGTTCGGACGGTCGGGTGACACGTCGGCCTTCGTCGCGCGCCTCTTCGGTGGACCCGAGTTCACGGGGCCGCTCGGGACCACCGTGTTGTCCGGCAGCAAGCAGCGTGCGATCGCCGGGTACCTGGCCTCTTACGCAGGTCACCCGGCATCGGCTGACGGCTTGATCGATTCGGTATGGGGCGATGAACCCCCCTCGACCGTGCGGGCAAGCCTGCAGGTGCACATCTCGCAGATCCGGCGAGCGCTCTCCAACATCGGGCTGACCGATGCGATCGAGACGGAACCGGGGGGATATCTGCTGCGGATCGACCCGGGTGAGGTTGATCTGGTCGTGTTCGAGCGATGGGCATCTGATGCGGCTGCTGCGCACGCTGCCGGCGATGAGGAACGTTGCTGTGACCTGGCGATGGCGGCATTCGGCCTCTGGCGGGGCCCCGTGCTCACCGGTGCCGGCTCCGCGCCGTACGTCGGGGTGTTGACGGCGCGCGCCGAAGGCGAGCGGTTGAGGCTCGTTCCCGTCGCGACCGCGGGCGCAATCGCATCCGGGCGAACCGCAGAGCTGCTCAGCGTCGTCGAGCCGCTCGTCGCCCAACGCCCGTACGACGAGCCACTGTGGGCGAGCGTGGCTCGATTGTTGTACGCCCTCGGGCGCCAGGTCGACGCGCTCGATCGCCTCGCGACCGTGCGTCGTGTTCTCCGCGACGAACTCGGGTTGGACCCGTCACCGGCCATCGTCGAGCTGGAACACCAGATCCTCTGTCACGAGCCGTCGTTGGCCCCGGTCGTCGATGGCGTCACGAGCACGAATGTGGGGCACTCGACCTCCAACCTCCCGCCAGCACGCCCACTGGTCGGTCGAGCCGCGCTGGTCGAGGAGGTGACATGGGCGCTGCGCCGGCACCGCTTGGTCACGCTCGCAGGACCGGGCGGCATCGGCAAGACGGCGCTCGCGGCCACGGTGGCCACCATGATCGGCCCCGACCACGCCGACGGCGTCTGCTTCGTGGACCTCACGAGCATTCCGGCGGGTCACGACGCACTGACGGCTCTTGTCGCCGCGCTGGGCATGACGCTCTCCTCCGATGAGCGGGCCCGCGAGGAGGTGGTGGAGCTGCTGAGAGGCCGTCGACAGCTTCTCGTGCTCGACAACTGCGAACACGTGATGGCGTCGGCGGTGCTGTTGGCCGAATCGCTTGCCGTGTGCCCAGGTCTCGTGTTGCTGGCGACCAGCCGAGAGTCGATCGGCCTGGACGACGAGGTGATCATCGATGTGCCCCCGCTGTCGACGGCGGACGGCGTCGAGCTGTTCGTGCTCCGCTCCCAGTCGACGGCTGCCGGTTTCGTACCAGACGCTCGCGACGTCGGTGCCATTCATCGAATCGTCGAGCTCGTCGATGGCGTTCCGCTTGCGCTGGAACTCGCGTCGCCGTTGATCCGTTCATTGTCGCCTGCGGACATCGCTGACGAGATGGCCCGAGGAACATCTCTGTCGACCGGTCGGCGCGGCACCGAACGACGTCACGCGTCGATGGACCAAGCCGTTCGGTGGAGCTACGACCTGCTGGACCCTGACGCGAGACTCGTGTTCGAGGTCATGTCGGTATTCGCCGGAGGAACCGATCTCCATGGCGTCCTCGAGGTCTGTGCGGCGACACCTGAGGTGGCTCTGTCACGCGCCGACGTCATCGAAATGTTGGGCCGTTTGGTGAACCGATCGCTCGTGACCGTCGAGCGGACCGCGACGGCGATGAGCTACCGGATGCTCGCACCGATTCGGACCTTCGCGCGGTCGAAGCTCGAACGGAGCGGCTTGGAGCCGGCGGTGTCACGCGCCCATGTACACCACGTCATCGAGTTGTTGCGATGCGCGACCCAGGCCGTAGATGGGACAGATCCGATGCCCGGCCTCGGGGTCACGGCGAACGCCGCGCCCAACATCCGGTCGGCGCATCGGTGGTGTATTGAGCATGAAGAGCACATATTGGCGGCCGAACTCGTCAGCTCGTTCAGCATCTTCTCGTTCGGCGAGACGACGTCCGTTCCCGAGCTCGCGGGATGGGCCCGGGCCGCCCTGTCGGTCCATGACCTGCCTGCACCGACGCGGCTGCGGCTGATGCTGGCGGTCGCATTGAGCTTCGACGGGGAGGCGCGGGACATGAGAGCCTACTCTCGGCAGGCCCTCGAGCTGGCCGAGGCGAGCGATGATCGACGCTCGTGGGTGATCGCCACCGTCGCCTGGGCTCACGTGCTCGGTGAGACCGACAACGCGG
>JAYSLK010000614.1:0-16429 GCA_043725585.1 Actinomycetota bacterium | reverse complement strand
CACGGTCGCCGGCGTTCCGAAGGCCTGCGCAGCCACCCCACTCTCGAACGCACCGAGCTCGTTCGACGCGCCGATGAAGACGTTCTCGACCGCGAGCACGCGACCACGCTTGTCATCGGGGGTCACCAGCGGCACGAGAGAGCTCCGGATGAACACGCTGACCATGTCGGCCGCAGCCAGCACGACCAATGCGGCGAACGCCACCGCGTACGTGCGCGTGGTGCCCAGCACGAGCGTGGCGAGGCCGAACACCCCGACGGCCATGAACAACGTCGGACCGATGCGACGCTTGACCGGCCGGGCCGCGATGAACACCGCCATGGCGGCGGCACCCATGCCAGGTGCCGCGCGAAGCCATCCGTATGCCACATCGCCGACGCCGAGACGCTCTTCGGCGATCACCGGCAACAAGGCCACCGCTCCTCCGAAGAGGACCGCGAAGAGGTCGAGGGAGATCGCGGCGAACAGCACCGGTGTACGGCGAACGAATCGCAGCCCCTCCAATGCCGAGTGCAACGTCGGCCGTTCGTCTGGATTGCGTTGTTCTGGTTGGCGGACGAACCTCAGTGTCATCAGACCCAGCACCCCGAGCAGGATCAGCAGCGACGAGGTCGCATAGGCCAGCCACGGGTCGACGGCGTACAGGAAGCCCGACGCAGCCGGGCCGATGATGATGGCTGTGGTCCAGGTTGCGGAGAAGAGCGCGATCGTCCGCGGCAATGCCCCATCGGGCGCGACCATCGGCGGCATCGACCGGATGGCCGGGGCCTGGAACGCACGAGCGACCCCGTACACGAAGGCGATGACGAACAGCGGGCCCACCGCGGTCGGACCGCTGAGCGCATAGACGCCGAGCGCGATCGAGCACAGCAGCTCCCCGCCCACAGCGACCACCGCGATCACCTTGCGCGGGAACCGGTCGGCCACGCTGCCGGTGACGAGCACCAGGAGCATGGCAGGAAGGAACTCGGCCAAGCCGATGAAGCCGATGTCACTCTCGTTGCCGGTCAGGTCGAATGCCTGTTTCAGGAGCGCCGTCGCCTGCAACGCAACGCCGGCGTAGATCGCGAAGTTGCTCAGCAGCAGCCGTCGGACCGGAGGGAAACGCCACAGTTCACGTGCGGTGTACTCATGGGCGGGCGCACGAGGTGGCGATGGGAACGGGTCGGGCACGGCAACTGCGGACGCTATCGCGGCAGCTGGTTCCAGCCGGCGAGCCGCCCGAATGTGTCCGGATGTGTATCGTCACCGTCCAACCCGGGGCGACGTCTGAGAGGGGGCATGCGTGACCGAGTCGATCGACAGTGGGATCTGCGCCGATCTCGGCATCGTGCGAGCCCTGTCGACCAAGCGTGGCCTCGGCGGCTCGTACTGGCGGGTGTGGACCGCAAGCCTGATCTCGAACGTCGGCGACGGTGTGCTGCTGGCCAGCATGCCGATCCTTGCGTCGCGGGCGACCACGAGCCCCACGCTGGTCGGCCTCGTCGCCACCTGTGCCACGCTGCCGTGGATCCTCGTATCGCTGCCCGCAGGGGCGATCGTCGACCGGCTCGATCGACGGATGGTGTTGGTGGCTGCCGATGTCTTCCGTGCGCTGTTGGTCGGACTGCTCGCCCTGGCCCTTGCAGGCACCGACATCCCGATCTGGTTGCTGTGGATGCTGGCGCTCGGCCTGGGCACCGGCGAGGTGTTCTTCGACCTCGCCTCGCAGGCGATCCTGCCCACGATCGTCTCGACGAAGCGCCTCGATCGAGCGAACGGGCTGCGGTTCGCGGCCGAGACCACCGGGAACACCTTCGTCGGCCCACCGCTCGGAGCGATGCTGTTCGCTGCTGCGGCATGGATCCCCTTCGCGGTCGACTCGCTGACGTTCCTCGTCGCCGCGGCACTGGCCACCACCTTGCGCGGGCGATTCCGACCGTTCGAGTCGCACGCATCGCCGGTCGATCAGACCACCCCGATCGACCGCCCCTCGTGGCGCGACGACGTTCGGTCGGGATTCGCCTTCCTGGGCGGGAGCCCGATCCTGAAATCGCTCATCGCCGCCGGCGTGCTCGGGAACATGTCGTTCATGGTCTACGAGTCGACCTTCGTGCTGTTCGCCCGAGAGGAGCTGGGCATCACCGAGCGCGGTTTCGGATGGTTGCTCGCGACGATCGGCATCGGCGCGGTCGCAGGGGCGGCGGTCGCCGATCGTGTCGTCGCCCACTTCGGTCGGCGGACCACGATGCTCCTCGGAGCTGGAGGCCCTGTCGCCGCAACCGCCCTGATCGCCGCGACGTCGAGCGCGTGGATCGTGGCGATCATGCTGACCGTGCAGGTGGTGCTCGGCACGATGTGGAGCATCACTGCGATGTCACTGCGTCAGCAGCTCACGCCGAACCACCTGTACGGGCGTGTCAACAGCGTGTTCCGCTTCTTTGCGTGGGGATCGCTGCCGATCGGCGCCTTTGCCGGCGGACTGATCGCCACCGTTGCGGGGCTGCGCGCGACGTACCTCGCATCGGCCGGACTGATGGCCTGTGCGTTCACGCTCATCGTGTTCCGCCTCCGAACCGCGACGATCGAGTCCGCACTGGCGCACACACGAGCACCGGACTGATGCCTCCTCGGTCGAGTCGAGTGTCGCGGTAAGGTTCGAAGGTGTTCGAACGTCCGAAGTTGCCGGCGCCCGTGGTCGAGTTCTACTGCATGTACGACGACATGACCCCGCCCAAGCCGGCATCGGACACCGTCGGCGGCTTCCTGCCCGGCCGGGCGAAGGCATACTGCCCACCGGTCACCGCTGGGTCGGGGTTCGGGTGGTGGTTGTACCCACCGGCCGACTTCGCGCTCAAATGGGATGGCACGCGGACCGAGTGGTCGTTCATCGACGACATGGGCGAGCCGACATCGAACTGGCGAAGCTTGTCGGGCGGCGTCGACATCGTGTCCGAGCGTCAACGTTCGTGGGTGGCACGGTTGGCGACCCTTCGCGGCGCCGACGCGGCCGCGGCCGCCTATCCGGTCGGATGGCCATGGCTGAACGCCGACCCGCGGTCGGAGAACACGATCGAGCTCGATCTCGGTGTGATCGCCCGCACGTCTCCGGGATGGGCGCTGCTGGTTCGAGGTGTGCCGAACTGGCCATCGCGTGGGGTGCAGATGATGGACGGCATCATCGAGACCGACTGGTACCGCAGTGCGCTCGGCAACATCCTGCGGATCATGGAGCCCGGCGTGCACCGCTTCTTCCGACACATCCCCTGCGCGTGCGTACAGCCCATCCCCAACGTCGCATATGCATCGACCACCATGACATCGGCCACCATCGTGACGGACCCAGACGTACTGGTGCGCGACGACGAGTTGTTCGGCCAACTGATGGGTACCCGGGTCGGTCGGGCCGCCGCCGCTGGTCTCACGGGGAACTACCGCACGATGATGCGACACGCTGCGGCGGAACGCTGCCCATGGGCCGGCCACCCCGACGTTGCCGGCCACGATCCCGGTGCGTCACCCGACCCCGACGCCGGACCGGACGACTGAGGCGCATCGCCCCGTCCGACCGCCGGAGCACCTGCACCCAGCGTCGTGCCGAACCTGCTACAACCCCCGCATGAGTTCACTTGCCGATGACACCCGCTGGCTCGATGCCACCGATCAAGCCGCGCTGGTCGCCAACGGCGACGTGCAGCCCCACGAGCTGCTCGAGGCCGCGATCGAGCGCATCGAACGCATCGACCCCGCGCTGAACGCCGTGGTCATCCGCTGGTTCGACCACGCCCGACAGGTGGCCGCGCAGCCGTTGCCCGAGGGTCCGTTCCGCGGCGTGCCGTTCCTGCTGAAGGACCTCTGGGCGGCGTATGAGGGCCAGGTCCTCTCGAACGGCAACAAGGCACTCCGGGCAGCTTCGATACCTTCTCCCGCCGACACGACGTTGGTCAGCCGCTTCCGCGCCGCCGGGCTGGTCACCGCAGGACGCACCAACAGCCCCGAGTTCGGCAGTCTGCCGACGACAGAGCCGGAAGCGTGGGGCCCCACGCGCAACCCGTGGAACACCGAGCACTCGCCCGGCGGGTCGAGCGGCGGTTCCGCGGCGGCCGTCGCCGCTGGTCTGGTGCCGATCGCCCACGCTTCCGACGGTGGGGGCTCGATCCGAATTCCCGCGTCGTGCTGTGGTCTGGTGGGCCTGAAGCCATCACAGGGTCGCATCACGCTCGGCCCGTTCCGCGACGAGAGCAACCTCAGCGTCGAACTGTGCGTCAGCCGCAGCCTGCGCGACACGGTGCGCCTGCTCGATGCCGTGCGCGGGCCCGGGTTGGGCGATACCGTGATCGCGCCACCGCCGTCCCGGCCGTACATCGAAGAACTGGGCGCGGACCCAGGTCGGCTCCGCATCGGTGTGCTCGACCACCACCCCTTCGGTGCGGCGATCCACCCCGAGTGCGCCACCGCGGCCAACGACACTGCGACCCTGCTGGAGTCGCTGGGCCACGTTGTCGAGCGGTCCTACCCCGACGCGATGAAGAACCCTGACTTCGCGACGAGGTTCGGCGCGCTGTGGAGCACCAACATGGGCATGGGCCTCGTGAGGATCGCCGAGGCGATCGGACGAGAGCTCACGATCGATGATGTCGAACTGCACAACTGGGCCCAGAGCGAGTTCGCAAAGCACGTTGCGGCCGTCGACTATGCCCAGGCGCTGGCCGCGAACGTGACCTTCCGACGGGCGGTGCAGCAGTGGTGGGTCGGCACCGACCATCAGGCCGGATTCGATCTGCTGGTGACGCCCACGCTGGCAGAACCACCCACGCAGATCGGCGAGTTCGCCAACGATCCCGCCTCACCGATGGCACCGATGGTGCGTTCGGCCCGCTATGTGGCGTTCACCCCCGCATTCAACTCGAGTGGCCAGCCGGCGATCAGCCTGCCGATGCATTGGACCCCCGACGGGCTGCCGGTCGGGGTACAGCTCGTCGCCGCGTACGGGCGTGAGGACGTCTTGGTACGGGTCGCGAGCCAGCTCGAGCAGGCTCGCCCGTGGATCGATCGCCGGCCGCCCATCTGACCCCGCCCAGACAACCGAAGAGATGAGAGATGAGCGCCGGTGGCTCCCTCATCTCTCATCGCGTCGTCAGCGGGCGGTCCAGCCTCCGTCGACGATGAGGCTCTGACCGGTCAGGAAGGTGCTCGCCTTCGACGCGAGCAGCAGCAGCGCACCGTCGAGTTCGTGCGCGTCGCCCATTCGCGGCATCGGCGACATCTGTTGGATGAAGGCCTGGCTGCCTTCGTCGCTGTCCATGCCGGCGGTCATCTCGCTCGGGAACCACCCTGGGCACAGCGCGTTCACCGTGATGCCCTTGCGAGCCCATTGCAGCGCGAGCTCGCGGGTCAGGTTCACCACCGCACCCTTCGATGCGCAGTAGTGCGCCTGCTTCACGGGCGTCGCGCCGACGTGGCCGAGCATCGACGCGATGTTCACGATGCTGCCACCACCACGTTCGATCATCGACGGAGCGCACAGCTTCGACAGGTGCCACACAGCAGTCACGTTGAGCTCCATGGCCTGTCGAAACGTATCGAGGTCTTCGCGCTCGACCGACACCTTGTGCCCGATGCCGGCATTGTTCACCAGCACATCGACATGCCCGAACCGCTCGATGATCTGGGCGACCACCCGCTCGCGATCGCCGGCGACCGACAGATCGGCGGCGATCGGCATCGAACCGGCCAACTCGTTCGCGAGGGCCGACAGCCGGTCAGCGCGTCGGGCGACCACGACGACGGTGGCCCCCACCGCATGCAGCACCCGGGCGAATCTGTCGCCGAGACCGGAAGAGGCGCCGGTGACGACCGCCACCCGATCGTCGAGGCGGAACAGGTCGAGCGGCTGCAGCGTCATGGGACAGAGCCTGCCAGTGTGCCGATTCCATGACAAATGCTCCAGGTGCACGACAAATCCGTCGAAGAAGGAACCGTCGGGGGAACCGTGACGTCAGAGAAGTGACGTCAGAGAAGTGACGTCAGAGGCGTCGGCGTCGGATGGACACGAGGGGCACGGGGTGCGCGATGGGGATCGACGAGTTCAGCGAGACGCAACATGCGACCGATCGACGTAACCGGTTCGACGCGGACACTGAGCTGCGGGTCGACTGGGCTGCGAGCTGCCGCCTGGCGCTCGTGGTCAGCATCGTCGCCGCCGCCGCTGCACTCGCGCTGGCGACCGTGGTGGGCGAGACCGCACTCGTCGTGGTGGTGATCGTCGCGGCCTCGATCGTCAGCTGGTTCCATCTCGAGAGCGGCCAGCTCACGCGTCCGACCCCTGCCCATCGCGACTGACCGGCAACGCGGTCACCGCGATCCGGTCACCGCAGAAACATCAGGAACTCGCCGCGGTCACGAGCTCAGACGCGCACGAGGCGCCGCCCGTGAGGATGGCGCCTCGAACGTTTCGGCGTATGGCGACCTCATCAACGACGAACTCGCCACGGTTTCATGACCAGCGGGCGCCCCTCATGGGTCCGTCCTTTCTGTGGATTCTTCTGTCTCTCGTCAAGAGAGAATCTGTTTCTTATCAAGAAGCCCCACTCCGCGTCAAGACCCGACCGCTCTGGCTGGTCGACGCATGCGTGCGCTGTGCCACGATTCGCACATGTCCTCCGACACCCCGCGCCCGCCGCGATCCCCTCTGGTCGTCCTCGTTCACGGTGCTTGGCACGGTGCGTGGTGTTGGGCTGCGCTGCAGGCTCGGCTCGATGCCCGGGGGATCGCGTCGATGGCGATCGACCTGCCCGGCCACGGCGCGTCGACACTGCCGCTGGGGGATCTGTACGGCGATGCCCAGCACGTGGTCGACGTGTTGGGCATCTTGGCCAGGCCGGTGGTGCTGGTCGGGCACAGCTACGGCGGCGCGGTGATCACCGAGGCCGCGGTGAGTAGCCCACATGTCCAGCACCTCGTGTACCTCACCGCGTTCGCGCTCGATGAAGGCGAGAGCGCCATCGGCGCGTTGGGCGCAATGCCGCGCCACGAGGTGGAGCTGAGTGCGGCGATGCGGATGTGCGACGACGGCACCAGCGTGCTCGATCCCGACCTCGCTGCCGGGGCGCTGTACGGCTCCTGCTCGTCGGCGGTGGCCACGGCGGCGCTGGCTCGCTTGTCTCCGCAGCCGATCGCCCCATTCGGCCAACCCGTCACCGGCGCACCGCGGAACTCCATCCCGTCCACCTACGTGCTGTGCACGCTCGACCGGGCGATCCACCCCGAGCACCAGCGGATCATGTCCGCCCGCTGCACCAACGTCGTGACGCTCGAGACCGATCACTCGCCGTTCGCCTCGTCGACCGACGAGACGGCCGACGTCATCGCGTCCACACTCGCGTCCACACTCGCGTCCACACTCGCGTCCACACCCGCGTCCACACCCGCGTCCACACCCGCTTCGATGAACGCGTCGAACGGGCCTGTCCCGTGAAGGTCCGCATCGGGTTCGGGCTGGGTGTGCGCACGCAGTTGAACGATGGCGGCTTTGCCACCGTCGTCGATGCGCTCGAACGGCTCCGATTCGACAGCCTGTGGCTGAGTGAGCGGCTGAGCGGCGAGTCACCCGACCCACTCGTCGCGATGTCGTTCGCTGCGGGTCGCACCACGAAGTTGAAGTTCGGCATGAGCGTGATGGTGCTGCCGGGCCGCAATCCCGTGGTCCTCGCGAAGGAACTGGCCACGCTCGACCGCTTGTCGAACGGGCGGCTCCTGCCGGCATTCGGGCTCGGCGTCGCCGACCCGCGCGAGCAACAGGCCTTCGGCGTGCACCGCACGGAGCGAGCCGCGTGGTTCGACGAGTCGATGCAGGTGCTGCGCAAGGCCTGGACCGGCGAGCCGTTCACCCATCACGGGGAGCGCTACCAGTACGAGAACCTCCGGGTGCTCCCCGCCCCCCGCCAGCAACGCCTCGAGGTGTGGCTCGGCGGCATCGCTCCATCGGAGCTGCGTCGCGTGGGCCGACTCGCCGACGGCTGGCTACCGAGCTTCGTCACGCCCGACGATGCGGCACGTGGCCGGGAAACGATCGAGGCCACGCTGCGCGACCACGATCGGACGATCGACGACGACCACTACGGAGCGCTCATTCCCTACGCTCACGGACCCGTGCCCGAATCGGTGCTGGCGGGCCTGGCCAAGCGTCGACCCGACCTCACCGATCCGAACGAACTGGTACCCAACGGGTGGGACCAACTGACCGCGACGATCGATCGGTTCGTCGCAGTGGGAACCACGAAGTTCGTCGTGCTGCCGATCGTTGAGCCACCGAATGCCGAGGCCTGGGTGACGCACCTCGAGGAGGCGGCACCGGTCCTGCTCGCTCGTCAGACCTGACCGGCCGGACCTGACCGGCCGGACCTGACCGGGCAGACGGGGCCGGGCGTGCGCAACAGCTGGAGTCAGTCGGCGACGAGCAGGCTCGCCAGCGCGTCGAGGTACGGGGCGGGGTCGATCGCCATGCCCTCGCCGTACAGCTTCACCTTCGGCTCGGTGCCGCTTGGTCGCACCTGCAACCGGAGATCGGCGCCGCACTGCAGACGCAACAGCGTCGCCTCGGGGTACCAGGTGACCTCGGTGACCGATCGTCCGGCGACGGCTACCGGTGGTCGCTCGCGCATTCGCATCACAGCGGCCGATCCGACAACGGGGTCGAGCTTCACCGACAGATCGGCGATCGCGTGCTCTCCGTACTCGGCCACGATCTGAGCGAGCAGGTCGTACACCTGCTTGCCCTCGTGTTCGGCAAGTGCTACCACCTCGGCGAGCAGCACCGCTGCGGTGACGCCGTCCTTGTCGAGAGGACGGCTTGTCACGAGGTAGCCGAGCGCTTGCTCATAGCCGAAGACGAACCGCTGGTCCGGTCGTTCGAGCACGGTGTGGCCGATCCACTTGAAGCCGGTGAACGTCTCGGCAGAGTGCACGCCGTGGCGGGCGGCCATCCGCCCGAGCAACGACGACGACACGAGCGTGGTGATCAGCAGCCGATCGGCGCCTTCGGTGTGGCGCAGGATGTGATCCGCCAACAACCAGCCGAGCTCGTCGCCACCGAGCTTGCGCCAGTCGTCGGGCGACGGGGCGGGCCATCGAGTGGGGATCGCGGCACCGAGGCGGTCTGCGTCGGGATCGTTGGCGATGGCCATGCGTGCGCCGCTGGCAGCTGCCAGGGCGATCACCCGGTCCATCGCACCCGGCTCCTCTGGATTCGGGAAGCCGACCGTGGGGAACGTGCCGTCGGGAACGTGCTGCTCGGCGACCACCACCGGAGGCGTGTGACCGGCTCGCTCGAACGCAGCGACGAGCGTCGCACCTCCCACGCCATGCAGCGCGGTGTAGGCCACCGGAGCGCCCGACACATCGGGGCGGAAGCGCACGCCGCGCACCGACGCCAAGTAGGCCTCTTCCGGGCGGCGATCGAGCACCTCGATGAGCACGTGATCCTGGGACGACAACTCGACGGTGGATGGGTCGACCGCATCGATCCTCGCCGCGATCTGCTCATCGGCCGGTGGAACGATCTGGGCGCCGGTGCCGAGATACACCTTGTAGCCGTTGTCGCCAGGGGGATTGTGACTCGCGGTCACCATCACGCCCGCGACCGCGTTCGTGCCGACGATGTTCCAGGCGAGCACGGGCGTGGGCACGACGTGCGGGAACAGCATCGCCTTCACACCGCGGGCGGCACAGACCCGTGCTGTGTCGAGAGCGAACACCTCGCTCTTGCGGCGGGCGTCGTAACCGATGATCACGCCGCGTCCGGCGGCGTCGGGCTGGGTTGCCAACAGGTGGTCGACCAGACCAGCGGCGGCCTGTCGCACCACCAGTCGGTTCATCCGCAGCGGTCCGGCGCCCACAGCGCCTCGCAGCCCGGCGGTACCGAACTGCAGTCGACCGGAGAAGCGGGCCGCAAGCTCGTCGGGGGGGCCGTCGATCAGGACGCGCAACTCATCGCGCATGTCGGAATCGGGCTCGGCGGCGAGCCAGCGGGCCGCAGTCGCTGCAGCGGTACGAGATTCGGGCACGGGAAGACCTCCAACCACAGCAAACCACAGCAAACCACAGCAACCTGGGAGACGAGGGGACAGCGTAGACCGGCGGTGCGGTCGGGCTCAGGAGATGAGGGTGGCGAGCTCGACCAGGGGTCGAGGACCGACATGCGAGATCACCTCTGCTGCCGCGATCGATCCGATGCGGGCACACTCGGCCAACGGCATCGACCGCGTGTAGCCGTACAGGAAGCCGGCCGCGAACAGATCGCCCGCGCCGGTGGTGTCGAGCACGCGATCGACCGGCTCGGCGCGGGCGTGCAGCACGCCGTCGGGGGAGACGACCAAGGACCCCCTGTCGCCGACGGTGATCACGGCAAGCTGGCAGTCGAGTTGAACCCGCGCGATCGCGTCGTCGAGCGTCGGCACTTCATAGAGCGACACCAGCTCGTGCTCGTTGCCGAACAGAATGTCGACCTCGTCGGACACGAGCGCTCGGAAGTCTTCACGGTGCCGGTCGACGCAGAACGAATCGCTGAGGGTGAGCGACACGAGGCGACCATGACGATGGGCCACGCGCGCGGCGTGCCGGAACGCTGCCTTGGCCTCGTCGCGGTCGTACAGGTAGCCCTCCATGTACAGCACCGCACCCGCAGCGATCGATGCTTCGTCGATGTCGGGAACGCTCAGCAACGACGACACGCCGAGGTAGGTGTTCATGGTGCGCTCGGCGTCGGGGGTGACGACGATGATGCACCGGCCGGTGGGCGTCTCGCCATCGGGTCGACCAGGGCGGAACTGCACGCCGACGGCACGGAGGTCGTGGCCGAACACCTCGCCCAGATCGTCATCGCTGACTTTGCCGATGTATGCGGCGCTGCCGCCGAGGCTGGCGATGCCGCACATCGTGTTGGCTGCCGACCCGCCGCTCATCTCGACCGCACCGCCGAGGGCCCGGTAGATCTGCAGGGCACGCTCGGTGTCGACGAGGGTCATCGAACCCTTCACCAGATCGTGGGTGGCGATGAACGTGTCGTCGGCATGGGAGATGACGTCCACCAGAGCGTTGCCGACGCCGACCACGTCGAAACGAATCGCAACATCAGCTGCAACATCAGCTGGGGAGTGCGCATCGGGCTGGCTGTGGATGCGACCGTCGGTCGGTGTCGAAGACGGTTGCTCGGGCACGTCGGACAAGGCTATCGGGTCGGGCGTTACGCTGACCTCGATGACCGCGAACCCCTACCGCCTTGCGCGATCCGTGCTGCCCGACCGCTACCGACTCGTCCTCGAGCCCGACCTCGAGGCGGCGACGTTCACCGGCTCGGCGACGATCGAAGCAACGGTGGTCGAAGCCGCCGATGACGTCGTGTTGAACGCGCTCGAACTCGACATCGCGTCGGTCACGATCGATGGCACACCGGTCGAGTTCACACTCGACGACGTCACCGAGCGGGTGGTGCTCCATCGCGCCGTGCTCCCCGGTCGGGTGGTGCTGCAGTTCGAGTTCATCGGCACCCTCAACGACAAGCTGCGCGGGTGGTATCGAAGCACGTATCGATCGGCCGATGGAACCGAGCAGGTGATCGCAACGACACAGATGCAATCCACCGACTGCAGGCGAGCGTTCCCATGCTTCGACGAACCCGACCTCAAGGCGACCTTCGATGTCACCCTGGTGGTCGAGCCCCATCTGCTCGCGGTGTCGAACGGTGCCGAAACGGAGCGAACGGTGCGAGCCGATGGCAAGCACGTCATCCGCTTCGCCGAGACGATGGTGATGAGCACCTACCTCGTGGCGTTCGTCGTCGGGCCGCTCGAGGCAACCGAGCCGGTCATGGTGCCCCGGCTGGGCGGCGGCCACATCCCGATGCGCATCGTCCACGTGCCGGGCAAAGCGCACCTCACCGGGTTCGGCCTCGACGTCGGCGCGTTCGCGATCGGCTGGTACCAGGACTACTACGGCATCCCGTATCCCACCGACAAGTGCGACATGCTGGCTCTCCCCGACTTCGCCGCCGGTGCCATGGAGAACCTCGGCTGCATCACCTACCGCGAGAACCTGTTGTTGATCGACACTGCGACGAGCACGCAGGCAGAACAGCAGGTGCTCGCCGACGTGGTCACCCACGAACTCGCCCACATGTGGTTCGGCGACCTGGTGACGATGCGCTGGTGGAACGGCATCTGGCTGAACGAAGCCTTCGCGACCTTCATGGAGGTTGCCTGTTGCGACGCGTATCGGCCCGACTGGAAGCGTTGGGCCTCGTTCAGCCTCGAGCGAACGATCGCATTCGAGACCGATTCGCTGGCGGCCACCCGTTCGGTGGAGTTCCCCGTCGAGGCACCCTCGGACTGCAGCGGCATGTTCGACGTGCTGACGTACCAGAAGGGTGGCGCCCTGCTGCGAATGCTCGAGCAGTACCTCGGCGAGGACGAGTTCCGCCGCGGCGTGCAGCGCTACCTCACCACGCATGCCCATGGCAACACCGACACCAACGATCTGTGGGACGCGATCGAGGCCGTCAACCCCGAGACTCCCGTGCGTCGGATGATGGACAGTTGGATCTGGCAGCCCGGCTACCCACTCGTCAGCGCCCGCATGGACGGCGAGCATCTCGTGCTCTCCCAACAACGCTTCTCGTTCGATCACGATGCGCTCGGCGAGGCAGCCGCGAGCTTGTTCGTCGTGCCGCTGCACGTGCGCAATGGCGTCGGGGGCGCTGACGGGACGGCGCACGAGTTGAAGGTGTTGCTCGACGGCGACGAGGTGCGCGTCCACCTTCCCCAGCCCGAGTCCCCCACGGTCGTCAACGCCGGCGGACACGGCTTCGTGCGAGTCGCCTACGACAGCATGCTTCTGGCACGTCTCGTCGGCGAAGCGGCCGCGTCGATGTCGGTGGTCGAGCGGTACAACCTGGTCGACGACGCGTGGAACGCGGTCGTGGCGGGTCGCCTCGGCGCCGCCGAGATGATGGCCCTGCTCGACGGCTTGTCGGGCGAGAGCGAGCTCGCGGTGTGGCAGTCGATGACCGTCGCTCTCCGCGGGTTGGGACGACTCGTCGAAGGTGATGCTCGCGAAGCATTCCGGGCGCGCGTTCGCGCCCTCGCCCAACCCGAGCTCGGTCGCCTCGGATGGCAACCGGTCGACGGCGAGAGCGACCTCGCCGGCAAGCTCCGCGGCCTGCTGGTGAACGTCGTCGCCGTGTTGGGTGCAGACCCCGAAGCACAGCGGCGATGCCGCTCCATCTGGGAGTCGCCGACCGGCGTGCACCCCGAGCTGGTCGCCGCTGCGACCATCGTGGTCGCAGCGACCGGCGACGCAGCGGACTACGAGCGTTTCCTGTCTGCGTTCCGAAACGCCCCCACCCCGCAGGAACAACTCCGCAACCTCTATGCGATGGGCGACTTCCCCACCGCCGAGCTGGTGCAACGCACGTGCGAGCTGGCGATGAGCGGCGAGGTGCGCACCCAGAACGCACCGTTCCTCCTCAGTCGATGCATCGCCAATCGAGATCACGGAGAGCTGGCATGGGCATTCGTCCGTCGCCACTGGGATGCCACGAACGAACGCTTTCCCGAGAACACGATGATCTTCATGGTCGACTCGGTGAAGCTGCTCACGGGCGATGCGGTGAGCGCCGACGTGCAGAGCTTCTTCGCCGAGCACGAGATCGCCCAGTCGGCCAAGACCCTGGAACAGGTGCTCGAGCGACAGCGGGTGAATCGGGCACTCCGGCATCGGGAAGCCGAGCAGTTCGAGGTGGCGCTCCGGTCGAACCCCTGAGCCGGGACGAACGCCGGGTCAGGCCACGATCTCCACATCGAGCTCGCCGGCGTGATGCCTGGCCCGGAGCACCTTCTTGTCGAACTTGCCGACACTGGTCTTGGGCACCTCGGTGATGAAGCTCCATCGCTCGGGGAGCCAGAACTTCGCGGTCCGCTCGCTCAGCCACGCCCGAAGCTCCTCAGCGGTCACGGTCGCATCGGCCTTCAACACCACGCACGCCATCGGTCGCTCGTCCCAGCGAGGGTCGGGCACCCCGATCACGGCTGCCTCCACCACGTCGGGATGGCCCATCAAGGTGTTCTCGAGGTCGACCGACGACACCCACTCGCCTCCGCTCTTGATCACGTCCTTGGCACGATCGCTGATCATCACGTAGCCGTTCGGCAGGACCGACGCGACGTCGCCGGTGCGCAACCACCCGTCGTGGAACTTCTCGGGATCGGCGACGTTGTAGTACTCGCCGGTGATCCACGAGCCGCGCACTTCGATCTCTCCCAACGACTCTCCGTCCCACGCGACGACGTCGCCGTTGTCGTCGGTGATGCGCAACTCGACCCCGGGGATGATCCGACCGGTCTTCACACGCCAGTCGGTCTCGGAGAGCCCCGCCATGTCCTTCGGCGGGTGGCCGATCGCGCACACCGGGCTCGTCTCGGTCATCCCCCAACCCTGCACGATCGGCACGCCGAACGTCTGCCGAAAGCCGTCGATCAGACTGCGGGGAACGGCCGAGCCACCGCACATCACCAGGCGGAACGAGCTCATGTCGGTGTCTGCCGCGTTGGTCAGCAGATCGTTGAGCACCGTGGGCACGGCACCGGTGAGCGTCGGCCTGGTCTCGGCGATCACCTTCGACAATGGGCCCGCTTGCAGGAACTGCTGGGGGAAGACGAGGTCGGCGCCGATCATCCAGGCCGCGTACGGCACACCCCACGCATTGGCATGGAACATGGGCACGATCACCAGCATCTTGTCGTGCTCGCTGAGGGCGATGTTGGCGGTGCTCGTCACCATCACCGAGTGCATGTACGTGCTGCGGTGGGAGTACATGACCCCTTTCGGGTTGCCGGTGGTGCCGCTCGTGTAGCACATGGCCATGCCGGAGCGTTCGTCCACATCCGGGTACTCGAAGCCCGTCGGCGCAGCGTCGATGAGCGTGTCGTAGTCGAGTAGGCCCGCGCCGAGGCCCGACGTGTCGCCGACGCCTTTCACGATGATGTGCTCGACGGTGGTGAGCTGGTCGCGCACTCTGGCGAGCAGCGGCGCGATCGACGCGTCGACGATGATCACCTTGTCCTCGGCATGGTTGATCACGTACGCGAGCTGCTCGGGGAACAGGCGGATGTTCAGCGTGTGCAACACAGCGCCCATGCAGGGGATCGCCAGGTACGCCTCGAGATGGGTCTGGTTGTTCCACATGAACGTGCCGACTCGATCGCCCTGCTGCACGTCGAGGTCGGCCAGCACAGCGGCCAACCGGTCGGCCCGCTCGGCGACCTGCGCGAAGGTCGACTCGACGTAACCATCACCCGTGTAGGTGATGACCTTGCTGTTGGCATGCACGTGGCGGCCGTGTTTGAACAGCGACCCGACGACGAGCGGGAAGTCGTCCATCATCGTGGACGGCCGCACGGTCTGCTGTTGGCTCTGTGACATCGGTTCTCCCTGGGTGTGCCCTGATAGGTGAACAGTACCGAGCCGTCCACGTACCAGGACCAGTCCGGAGCCTCCGGCCAGGGTGCTGGTCCGGAGCGTCGGGTTTCCGGTCACCGGGCCGATCGGGAATGATGTGAGCGTGAGTACGCCAGATCCCCGCGTCGATGCGACGCCCCAGCAGACGCTCGTGACCCTCGACCTGGAAGGGGTGTTGGTGCCCGAGATCTGGATCGCTGTCGCCGAGCGAACGGGCATTGACATGCTGCGGCGCACCACCCGCGACGAGCCCGATTACGACGTCCTCATGAAGTACCGCCTGGCGATCCTGGCCGAGCGCGGCCTCACGATGAGCACCATCGCGGACGTGATCGACGGCCTCGGCCCGATGGAGGGTGCGAGGGACTTCCTCGACCGACTCCGTTCCCGCACCCAGGTGGTCATCCTGTCGGACACGTTCGAGCAGTTCGGGGCGCCGCTCATGCGACACCTCGGCATGCCGACGATCCTGTGCCACCAACTGGTCGTGCGCGACGACCGCATCGTCGACTACCGCCTGCGCATGCCCGATCAGAAGCGCCACGCGGTGAACGCCTTCCGCAGCCTCAACTACCGGGTGGTGGCCGCAGGCGACTCGTACAACGACGCGGCGATGCTCGATGCCGCTCACGCCGGCTTCTGGTTCCACGCGCCCGACTCGATCAAGGCACAGTTCCCGCAGTTCCCTGCGACCGACACCTACGACGAGTTGTTCGACGGGATCATGGGCGCCCTGTGAGCCACACCCCGTTCGAGCTCGCGCCCGAGCTCGTCGAGGCTGCGGTCGAGCTCGTCGGACGGTTCGCCACCGAGCACCACTGCCCATCGATCAGCTGGGGCTTGGTCAGCCAGGGCCAGGTCTCGACCACGGGGGCCTCGTGGGACGACGAGCACATGCCCATGCCGACGGCCGACACCGTGTACCGCATCGCGTCGATGA
>JAYSLK010000613.1:0-2083 GCA_043725585.1 Actinomycetota bacterium | reverse complement strand
ATGCGCGTTCTGCGAGAACACCTTCGCCAGCGGTTGGGTGAGCGACATCAACCGGCCGGCGATACCTCCGGACGATGCGGAGAGATTGGTTTCGGAGATACCGGGGTGAGCGGCGACGGCGATCGTGTCGGCCTTGATCGATTCCAGCCGCCGCTGCAACTCGAAGGTGAACAGCAGGTTGGCGAGCTTGCTCTGTCCATATGCGCGCCAGGCTCGATAGCGGCGCTCCGATTGGAGGTCGTCGAAGTTGATCTTGCCCATCTTGTGAGCGAGGCTGCTCACATTGACCACTCGAGACGCGGCCGTCGCCACCAACGTCGGTAGCAGATGCGCGGTGAGGGCCACGTGCCCCAGGTGATTCGTCGCGAACTGCAACTCGAACCCGTCGACGGTGCGCTGGTACGGAGTGGCCATCACACCAGCGTTGTTCAGCAACAGGTCGAGCCGATCGAACCGTTCACCGAACGCAGCGGCCGCTTCGCTCACCGATGCGAGCGACGACAGGTCGAGGTCGATGACCGACACGTCTGCCGTCGGTACGTCGACGAGGATGGAGCCGCGCGCTGCCTCGGCCTTCGATCGAGTGCGACAGGCGAGCACCACGTTGGCGCCGTGCTGGGCCAACATTCGCGCGGCTTCCAGCCCGATGCCGCTGTTGGCGCCGGTGACCAGAGCCACGCGGCCCTTCTGGTCGGGGATGAGCGCGTCGGTCCAGTCGGTCATGCCGTGACGCTATCCCGCATGGATCGACCCGCTGGTCCGGCCCGAGCGTCGGTGCTCCGTCACGTGCCGATCTGTACGCGCCTGCTGAACTGCGTGCATGGAAACCCGCACGCTGTTCCAGGTGGCCTATCTCGTGAACGATCTCGAGGCGTCGATCCAGCGATGGAGTGACGTGCACGGGGCCGGGCCGTTCGTGGTGACGCATCACCACCGAACCGACCGGTTCATGTATCGCGGCACCGACGCAGAGGCCGACGTCTCGTACGCGTTCGGCTACCTCGGCGACGTGATGGTGCAGTTCATCGTCCAACACGACGAGACGCCATCGATCTATCGCGACATGTTTGCCGCCGGCCAGGAGGGCTTCCACCACCAGGCCTACCTCGTGCACGACTTCGAGGCGGAGTATCAGCGGTTGGCCGACATGGGCTACGAACCAGCATGTCGTCTGTTCGCCGACGGCGTCGACGCGGCCTACTTCGACACACGTGCGATGAACGGAGCGTTCACCGAGATCCACGGCGACCCGCCGCACATCCTGGCCGCCTTCGCCCAATGGCGCCGCGCCCACGAGCTGTACCGCTCCGGCATCGACCCAGCGATCATGCAACGCCCACCCAGACCGCGATGAGAGATGAGTGCTCCTGCCGCCCCGATCTCTCATCACCCGAAGGGGCCCGTTCAGCCCGATGAGAGATGAGGGTGCCAGGGGCAATCATCTCTCATCGCGGGGTTGTCAGCCGGCGAGGCGGTTCACCTCTGCCCGGGCGGCGTCGCGGTCGGTGAACCACAGAGCGTTCAGGGCCACCCAGGCCGATGGTGCAGCAGGTGGGCCATCGGCGGTGAAGATCGCGCCGACCGGACAGGCGGGCAGACACAGGTTGCACCCGATGCACTCGTTCGGGTCGATGTAGCAGATCCGGTCGAGTCCCCCATCGAGATCGTCGCCTGTGTGGATGCAGTCGACAGGGCAGACCTCGATGCAGCTGCGGTCCATCACGTCCACGCATGGGTCGGTGATCACGTAGACCTGGGGCATGTGCGCGAGTCTGCTCAGCGTTCGGGTTCGATGGCGAACGCAAGCGATCGTAGAGTCGTCTCTACCCGCCACCGGAGGTTCCACCCAATGAGCGTGTGCCCGTTCCACCAGGTCCTCGATGAGACGATGGGCCTGGCCGACCCTGCCCCAGGCGCGCGCCGTGACTTCCCGCTGATGCCGATCGGTCAGGCGGTCGACATGGGCCGTGCCTCCGACGGCACCCCGCTGATCGACCCGCGCATCTTCGACTCCGCCGAGTTCGTCCGCAATCCGTACCCGTACTACCGGATCATGCGCGACCACCACCCGGTGTTCCACGAC
>JAYSLK010000612.1:0-1603 GCA_043725585.1 Actinomycetota bacterium | reverse complement strand
TCGACTCGACCACTTCGCCGGCCAGGTCCACCCCGGGGATCAGCGGATCGATGCGAGCCACCCTGCCTCGCTCGCTCGTCGCCAGCCCGTCCTTGAAGTTGATCCCCGACATCTCGACGCGGACCAACACCTCCCCATCGTCGAGGGGGCCGAGGTCGATGCTGCCCACGCGACGCGACCATCCGGGATCGGTCTGGCCGGACAGAAAGGCTCGGGTCGTGTTCATGGATGGACTCCTGGTGGTTCAGGCAGCCGGGCGGATGCCGGCAGCGAGCTCTCTGGCAATGATGTTCCACTCGGCCGTCTTCGCGCCGGTCGGACGCAGACGTTCGAGCACGGTCGTCGACGCCTCGACGCCGGTGGTGACCCGCGAGCGGCGAGCGGACCACGTGGCGTCGTGGCTCCGCATCAGGTCGAGTGTGGCCGCGACGGGGTCGGAGAGCGACCGGAGTGCGTCGATCTCGTACACGCACACGTTCCACGCAGCATGAGCCTCGGCCGCGGCCGCGGCCTGATCGACCACGGTGGCCCAACGATGCTCGAACCTGGTGATCGTGTCGGGGTCGTCGAGCGAGGTCATCACCTTCGACGTGTCGGCGAAGACCAGGCCGATCTCGGCGCCACCGATCGCATGGCGCAGCGCGTGCAGCTCGGCGGTGAGCGACTCGGCCACCGTCTGTGGGTGGTAGTGCCCGTCGATCGTTCGGCGCAGCTGGATCGCGTGCAGATCGGTTGCCTGACGTGGTGTGGACTCGATCGGTGATCCGACCGAGATCCACGTCGTCGTCGTGCTGTTGCTGGCACGTTGCGCGTGGAGGATCGTGGCCGGCGACGACTCATCGACGACCATGAACACGTGCCGTCCGACAGGACGTAGCCCGGCCGTGAACAGCGCCACGGCGTCGAGGCCGAGGGCGCTCGCCAATCGCACGACCACATCGACCGTGGGTGTCGGGCCGGGAGCCCTCTCTGCCGACCGAGCTCGTTCGAGGGCGACGATGTACGGCTGTGACAAGCCAGAGCGGCGAGCGAGCTCTCGCGTGGACCAACCGAGGCGATGGCGCGCCTCGATGACGGCGCGCGCAAACCGGTTCGAAGCGAAGGCCCACGAGTCGGGTCGGTGTTCGATGGTGGCTGGCATATGTCGATCACTATAGTGATCGCCGCATGGAAGTCGCTATCCTGCCCGATTCTCACGACCAGCCGGTCCGACGCCGGTGGGCGCGCGACCTGATCGCGTTGTCGCTGTGGTTGTTGCTCGTCGTGACGTTGGTGAGAGTGGGGCACGATCATCGAGCCGGCGGTGCACACCACCATGGTGCTGCTCCGATCGAATCGGGCCGCACGTTGATGAGTTGGGCGGTGATGACTGCGGTGATGATGTTGCCGACCACCGTTCCGGTGCTGCGCGCGCTCGACGACCTCACCGCCAGCCGTCGTGGCTCGGGGCTGCGGGGCCGGTTCGCCCTCATCTGGTGGGCGTTCGTCGGTGGCTACCTCGCCATGTGGATGTGGTTCGCCGCGCTCGCCGCGGGCCTGCAGGTGATGTTGGGTCGCAGCGATGCACTCGGCGCCGCAGGCGAGCTCCGTTCGACGGTGCTCG
>JAYSLK010000611.1:0-5011 GCA_043725585.1 Actinomycetota bacterium | reverse complement strand
GACGCCCGCGAGATCGGGGAAGACCGGTGCGGTTGCCAGCGCTGCCATCGGGGGGCTGAGCAGTGTGGGACGGGCGAGTTCGATCGCGAATCGGCAGAGATCGTCGACCGTGCTCCACACCTGATGCGCCGGCGAGCCGAGCAACTGGCTCGCGGTCATGCCCAGCGGTTCGAACACGGCCTCGGCGAGGTACCGGTCGAACGGCATCTCTGCCGCGGCCGCCACGGCGTCGGCGGCGAGCTCGATGCCCGTGTTGGAGTAGATGCGGCGAGTGCCGGGCGCAGCGATGGGATCGATGCCGTCGAAGGGGTACCCGCCGGCATGGGCCAGCAGGTGTCGCAGGGTGCACCCAGGTTGGCCGATCGGGTCGTCGAGCGCGAGCAGACCCTCTTCGACCGCGATCAGCATGGCCCACGCGGCGAGCGGCTTGGAGATCGACGCGAGGCGGTAGCGCTGACTCGTGTCGCCTTCTGTGCACACCATGGCTTCGGTGCCCGGCGCGAGCACGATCGTCGCCGCGCTCGCGTGATCGACTGGCCACGAGCGGATGAGCTGAAGTGACGTCACCGTCATGGTCCCTTCTCCTGCTCTCGCTCGTGCGAGTCGCCGATCAGGCCAAGCCCGACGACCGCAACGACTCGGCCACGTGGAACGCCAGGTCGAGGCTTTGGCGGGCGTTCAGTCGAGGGTCGCACACGGTTTGGTAGCGGTCGGCCAACTCCGAATCGAGGATCTTGTCGGCGCCTCCGATGCACTCCGTGACGTTGTCGCCGGTGAGCTCGACATGGATGCCGCCCGGCCAGGTGCCCTCGCCGTGGTGGGCCCGGACGAAGTCGTTGATCTCGGAGCAGATGTCGGCGAAGTCGCGCGTCTTGTGACCGCTGGTCGACGTGAACGTGTTGCCGTGCATGGGATCGCAGGCCCACACCACCGGATGGCCGGAGTCGCGGACGGCACGAAGGATCGGAGGTAGCGTGGCCTCGACCTTGCCGGCGCCCATCCGACTGATGAGCGTCAGCCGGCCGGGGATGCGAGCGGGGTTGAGGCGATCGCACAGTTCGAGCACGAAGTCGGGAGTGGTGCTGGCGCCGACCTTGCAACCGATCGGGTTGCCGACACCACGGAGGAACTCGACATGGGCACCGTCGAGCTCACGGGTGCGTTCGCCGATCCACAGCATGTGTGCCGAGCAGTCGTACCAGCCGCCGGTGAGCGTGTCCTGCCGGGTGAGCGACTCCTCGTAACCGAGGAGCAGCGCTTCGTGGCTGGTGTAGACGTCGACCTCGCTCAGGTTGTGGTTGTTCTCGACTTCGACGCCGCAGGCGCGCATGAACTTCAGCGCCCGGTCGATCTCGTTGGCAAGGTTCTCGTAGCGACGCCCTTCGGGGCTGGAGGCGACGAACTCTTGCGTCCACGCATGCACGCGCGTGAGGTCGGCGAAGCCGCCCTTGGTGAATGCGCGCACGAGGTTCAGCGTGGACGCCGACTGGTGGTAGGCCTGCACGAGTCGCTCGGGGTTCGGGACTCGGGCAGCCTCGGTCGGCGTGGGGTCGTTCACGATGTGGCCGCGGAAGCTGGGGAGCTCGAGGTCGCCGACCATCTCGAAGTTGCTCGAGCGCGGCTTGGCGAACTGGCCTGCGATGCGGCCGACCTTCACCACGGGCACGCCGAGCGAGTACGTGAGCACGACGGCCATCTGCAGGATGACGCGCAGCTTCTCGCGGATGTTGACTGCGGAGAACTCCTCGAAGCTCTCGGCGCAGTCGCCGGCTTGCAGCAGGAACGCATTGCCGGCCGCGACCTGACCGAGCGAGGCCTGGAGCGAGCGGGCCTCACCGGCGAAGATCAGCGGCGGATAGCTGGAGATCTGCTTCAACGCCCGATCGAGGTCGCCCGTGTCGGGCCACTCCGGTTGCTGATTGGCCGTGTGCGAATGCCACGACGAGGGACTCCAGTCCTTTGCCACGGCTGGAATGCTAGCGACGGGCTTCCAGCTGGCGGCAGAGGGAATCGCCGGGGTCGGCGTCGAGGGTGAAGCCGGCGAAGGGCACCATCTGCCCGGGCGGGGCGCCGAAGCGGAACAGCGCGAGCTGGTCGCCGACAGAAACGGAGAGTTGACCGACGATCGGATCGACGACCACCGTCACGTCGCGCAGGACCCTGCCGGCCGGCACGTCGATCACCTCGCCGAGCGTCGGCACGGCATCGGCTCCAGGCGCGAAGGAGAACTGGATCCCGTCGCCGACCGCGGCCACAGCGATCATCCAGTCGTCACTGCCGGCGACGGGTGTGCTCGCGGCAGGGTCGGTCGGGGCCGTGAGGTCGCCCTGCAGTGAGAGTGACCCGTTGGTTCGTTCGAGCGCGACCCAGGTGCCTTGCTCGGCCATGTACACGCCGGCGCACGCGTCAGCGTCGTCGTGCGCCAACCCGACCACACCGTCTCGTGGCATGGGGGCGCCGATCACCAGATCGACGAGACCTGGTGCGGGGTCGCCGAAGATCCAACCGTCGGTGCGGTATCGCCATTCGGTGAAGCCCGGCTCCTTGAGCTGCTGCGTCCAGAGTGCGAGAGACACGTTGCACCATGCGCCCCACGTCAGCAGAGCGACCGTGGCGATCTGTGCCGGGCGCATCAGACGCGTCGGGCGCAACCTTGTGTGCGAAGGCATCGCGATGGTGGCGAACGAGAACGCGGCGGGCACCAACAGCAACGGCATCATGTCGACCAGATAGCGGTTGCCGATGAACCCGATCGTGAACGTGGGACTGGCCGCGATCGCCCCGCCGACGACGAGTGCGAGCAGCGTCCATCGGCGTCGCCGAACGGCGACGACGACGCCCAGGATCGCGGTGCCGAGCAACAGCGTGGCCGAGGCGGTGAGCGATGCCGATGGGGTGATCGTCTCGAGCGGGTACGAGCTGCGATCGGTGGCGAGCGGGCCGTAGCGCACGAACGGCACCAAGCGCTCGAAGCGGATCGTGTCGGGCCGGAGGTACTGAACGATCGTGGTGCTGAGGAACTTGGTCGAAAAGAAGCTGTCGTTGTTGCCGGCGAACCACGCGGCGCGCACGGGGTCGTTCAAGCTGAGGAGCTGCAGCTGGCCCGGCAGCTTGGTGGGCGAGCCGAACTTGGCCCAGTTGACGGCGGCGTGCGTTGCGAATCCCACAACCGATGCACCGATCACCGTCCCCACGCCGAGCCATGCCCCGTTCTGGTCGCGATCCGCAGCATTCGCCGACGATCGACGCGACCGGAACGCGATCAGGACGGCGAGCGACGCACCGGCGGCGACGCCGAGGCCGACGGAGGCGCGGGTGAGGATGCCGGCGGTGAGGGGGAAGGCCGCAGCGCCGAGGTGACGAGTGGTGGCGGTGTGGAGGTGGAGCAGCCGCAAGGTGCCGACGATCGCCCACATGGCGAATGCGGCTGCCCACAGCTCGGTCTCGTGGTACACGCTCACCCAGCCCGACAGGAACAGCACGGGCGAGCTGGCTGCCGCGGCCACGAATCCGGCGATCCGCCACCTAGAGGCCGACGGCCCGAGATGACGAACGAGGTGGAAGCATCCGGTGCAGAAGGTGGCGAATCCGGCGATCATCGAGGCCCGGGCGAGGCGTCCGGCGAACACGTCGCCGAACAGCGCGAACGGCATCCGGACGATGGCGAGGAACGGCCCGTAGTACAGGTAGGTCGCGCCGTCGATCAGGAAACCCTCGGGACCGGGGACCTCCGGGCGCACCGCCAGGCGGAAGCGGAGGAAGGAGCGTGCCTGTTCGTCGTAGAAGTCGTTGCTGTAGGCCTCGCGGATGAACATGTCCCACGGTCGGAACCGGCACACGATCAGCGCGAACACCACGGTCGCCGCGATGGTGACGAGGCGAGCGGTGCGTGCCGTCGAGTCAGCTGGGTCTGTCGGTCGCCACATCGGGCGTATCCGCATGGTCGGCGTGTTGCTCGCGGTGGAACGGCTCGTGGAGCGGCTGGTCGAGAGCCGGGTTCACGTCGAGCTCGTACACGAACTGATAGGCGAACATCGTCGGCCACACCCGCACCAGCGCCCGGTCGACCAGCGCAGCCAGACGACCGACTCCCGCGTCGGTGTTCATCTTCAACGCGTCGAACGGCAGCCCTGTGTGGCGTCGATCGATCGGTTGCAGTCCGGCCTGTTGGGCGAGGCGGACGAAGGATCGACGGGTGAAGAAGCGCAGATGGGTCGAGTCGAGGATGCCGCGTTGGTCGTAGTCGAACAGACCCAGCGCGGTGCGGCCGCGCGGGTACCAGTGCGAGATGTTGGGCACGCTGGCGATCACCGTGCCACCCGGCCGGAGGCGATTGGCCATCTCTGTGAGCAGGTCCTGCGGCCCGCGAACGTGTTCGATCACATCGGCTGCCAACACGACGTCGAAGTTGCCACCCAGCTCGTCGGGGAGTCCGAGCTCGAGGTCGGCTTGGACGAAGTGATCCATACGACCGCGCACGCCGGGTTCCTCGGCGGCGTCGACGCCGGTGACGTCGTGGCCCTGTGCCGTGAGGGCTTCGGCCAACCAGCCGGGGCCGCATCCCACGTCGAGCACGCGCATGGGCGGCCGGGTCTGCATGAACTGCAGCACCCGGCCGTGCGAGCTGTGTGCTGACGGCTTGTAGGCATATGGCTCGGCGACCTTGCCGACTTCGCCGGAGCCGAAGCCGGTGCGACCGAGCCGGTGCCGAACGGTGTCGATCATGATGTCGCGGGCATACGCGACGCCGTTCACGCGGCAGATCTCGTCGCCGTAGTAGGTGGGGATCGGCACTTCGACGATCTTCTTCTTGGCGCCGTGCAGTTGGAGGATGATCTCGGTGTCGAAGTCGAAGCCGTCGCTGTTGCCGACGAACGCCAGCTCGGCCAGCGCGCTCACCCGGTAGGCCCGATAGCCGGAGTGCCACTCGCTGAGTCGCAGACCGGTGATCGCGTTCTGCGACGTGGTGAGCACGCGGTTGCCGATGTACTTGTACATCGGCATGCCACCT
>JAYSLK010000610.1:0-2718 GCA_043725585.1 Actinomycetota bacterium | reverse complement strand
CGACCGCAGGCGCTTTCGGGCCGGCGACACCACCACTTGCAGCGCCACGGTGATCACGCCCACACCGATCAGCACTCGTGCGATCAGCGGCAGGTCGTGTACCACCGGCGCCACGAACAGCGACGACAACAACGACACCGGGAACACCCAGGCAACATCGACGAACAGACGGTGCCACCAGGTGCGCTTGGGCTGCGCGTGCGAGGCGGCCTCGAACCACGCCTCCACACCGACCGTCCGTTGCATCCTGGCTGCGGTCACGAATCGATCGCTGCGATCCATCAGTTCGTTGCGGACGTCGCTGCGTTCCCACTCACGAAGGTGGAGGCCATCGGCGAACCGCACCACGATCTGATACTCGCCACCCACCTCGCCGGGATGGAACACGGCGGCGCCGAGGCAGCCGTGAAACGTACGTGCGACCGCGACGAGCTCGTCGGCCCACCGCAGGAACTCCGCCTCGTACCCCGGCTGGATACGCCGCGCGACCGTGACCGTCACCGGCTCGGGGGCCAGTCGTGGGAGTTTACCCGTGTCGAACGGGCCGCTGAGGGCGAGGCTCATGTCAATATCAACGTTACAGATACGAACTGGATTCGCATCTGTGACGGCGATCACCCCCGGTTAGCCGGAACCTCCACCTGCCAATCGACCCGGTGGACGTCGCGGTAGAGACGCTCGATCTCGTAGTACTGACGCATCTCCTCCACGAACACGTGCACCACCACGTCGCCGTAGTCGACCAGCACCCACTGCGCCTCCGAGAGGCCCTCGATCCGCAAGGGCGAACGATCGAGATCCTCGCGCACCCGCTCCTCGATCGACTCCACGATCGTGCGCACCAGCCGCCGGTTGGAGGCCGACGTGACCACGAAGTACTCCGTGATGTTCAGCAACTCCCCCACCATCAACACGATCGTGTCGTCGGCCTTCTTGTCGTCGGCGGCACGGGCTGTCACACACGCAAGCATCTGCGAATCGGGGAACCGCACGGTGTTCGTCGGGAGGATGGGGGAAGGGTCAGGCACGGGTCAGATCTCCACTGTTGCGAGGTAGTCGGTGCCGAGCACCAGCGTCACATCGATGCTGTCGATTCGCTCGACAGGATCTTCGAAAACGATCGTGCCGAAGATCTCGTCGGCAACCTGGGCACGGATGCGATCGGCTTCGTTCGGCACGAGGAACACGGTGTCGGCGCGGGGCGCGGCCGAGGTGTCCACCGACAGCACGTTGGCGCCGATGAACAAGATCTTGTCGATCGTGAGCTTCACCTGGAGGTCGTAGCCGGGCGGGGCCTCGACTCTGAAGTTCGGCCCGAGCTTGGGGCCCGACATCGACCCTGGGGCGATGCTGGCGAACACGAACACAGCCTCTGACTGATCGAGCTGCACGACGTCGAACCCCGAAGGATTCTCCACATCGGTGAGTGGCGCGATGGAGAGCCCTCTGCTGGCCACCGGCGCAGCTTCGAGCCGGGCGGCGAACTCGTCGAAGCTCGCAGGCGGAACGTCCACCGGCAGCGCGGTCGCCCGACCGCCACCCACTGCTGCAGCGAATCCGGCCCACAGCGCTTCGTGGTTGCCCTTGCGCGACGTCTCCTTGCCCACACCGGCACCCGAGATCAGCACCTTGGCAGCGTTGGCGGCGTCGATCACCACGGTGCCGGCTCGCAGCACATCGGGGTCATCGCCTTGATCGGTCTCGGTGACCACATCGGTCACGAGCGACACCGTGAACGGCTCGAACGGGCGCAGGAACGCCGCGACCTCATCGATGTTGGCGACATCGGTGGCGTTGATCGTGAGGAGGAGCAGCGACTCGACAGCGAAGGTCGTGGCCTCCACCCCACCGTCGGCGTACACCTGCTGGAGCGATTGCCTGGCGTCGGCCGAGAAGCCGACATCCGCGTTGACCGGCACCGACACGATGCTTCCGCCCACCCCGCTCGGCGCCAAGACGAACACGGTTGCACTCGACAGCTCGCCGGCATCGTCCACCGTGAGGTAGAGCGCCGTCGGCGTGTTCGGGAACGTCTTCTCGGGCAAGTTGTCGGCGAGCGCATCCTTGCCGCCCGTGGAATCGAGCACCGCGCTGATGCCCACCCAGACCAGCACCGGCGCGAGCGCCAACGTGACGACCGTCGCGGCGAGCATGCCAAAGGTTCGTCGGCGCCGGCGTGCAGGGATCGAGCTCATCTCGCCCCCTCGCCCGTCAACTCAGCAGCCCGAGCGACGTCTTCGACCATGCCGGCCGCCTGGTACAGCTGCCGCTCACGGATGATCTGCAAGACAGGTTCGGTGACCAGGTAGTCGAGCGGCCGTCCATCGCTCACGCGAGCGCGCAGATCGGTGCTCGACACTTCGAGTCGCGGCACCTCGACCCGCACCCACGGAAACTGTTCCGACAGCTCCACCGGCGCCCCCGGCCGATCCACCACCACGAGCGTCGACCGGGTGACCACCTCGTCGTAGCGTTCCCAGGTGGTGATGCCGGCGGCCGCGTCGTCTCCGACGACGGTGTAGAGGTCGGAGCCGGGGTACTGCTCGGCCAGCGCCGCGAGCGTGTCGGCGGTGTAGCTGGCGCCGCCGCGGCGGATCTCCACGTCACCTGCCTCGATCCCGTCCACGTCGGCCACCGCCGCTTGGACCATCGCCATCCGGTCGTTGGCCGGGGTGATCGCCCGCGAACCCTGCTTCTGCCACGGCACGTTGGCCACCA
>JAYSLK010000609.1:0-5895 GCA_043725585.1 Actinomycetota bacterium | reverse complement strand
TGGGTGGCCAACCGGGCGATCTCCACCTCGATCGTCGCTCGTGTCGGGCCACCCAGGATCTGGACGACTCCGAAGGAGGTGAACGTGAACAGGAACGCGATCGAACCTGCGGCAACGAGCGCGGGCCGCAGCAAAGGCAGCGTGATCTCCCGGGTGGCGCGCCACGGGCTCGCTCCGAGCACTCGTGCAGCTGCGACCAGATCGGTGGGCAGTTGGGACCACACACCACCCACGACACGTACCACCACAGCGACGTTGAAGAACACGTGAGCGAGCACCACGGCGAACGCCGATCGCTCCAGTCGATCGGGCAGCAACGCGATGAAGGCGGCACCCACCACCACCGTCGGCAACAGGAAGGGCACGGTGAGCAACGCGATCAGCACTCGCCGTCCCGGGAAGTCCCATCGGGCAACGAGGTAGGCCGGTGCCAATCCCATGGCGATCGTGCACGCCGTGCTCACCACGGCCTGCCAGCACGTGAACCACAACACCTGGGCCAGCCCAGGCCGTCGCATGGTGGCCACGATCGTCGAGCCGTCGACCACCTCGGCCACCAGCGTCAGGAGTGGCCAGGCGTAGAAGACGCCCAAGAACGCGAAGGGCACGGCGAGCAGACCGAGTCGCACGGTCTGCGGCAGGTCGATGCCCACAGGCCGGCGGGTCAGCGCACGACGATCTGCGTCCACGCGTCCACCCAGTCCTCGCGGTTGGCCTCGATGTCGGCTGGATCGACCGAGAGCGGGGAGTCGACGACAGCGGCGAAGTCGGTGAACGCCGTGGGGAGCTCGACGTCGGTGCGTGCCGGCCACACGAACAAGTTGAGCGCCACCTCTCGTTGGAACTCTGCCGACGCCAGGAAGTCGACGAGCAGTCTGGCCTGGTCGGGCTGCTCCGTGCCGGCCAGCACCCCTGCGAACTCCACCTGCCGGAAGCACGTCGCCGTCATCGCCGATGTCGGCGCGTCGTCGCGCGGCGGGTCGGCGAAGATCACCTCGGCCGGAGGGCTGCTGGCGTAGCTCACCACCAGCGGCCGCGGGCCGTTGCCGCTCGACCCGCTGAAGCGCTCGTAGTACGCGGTCGTCCACGATTCCACGACCTCGACGCCGTTGTCGCGCAGATCGGCCCAGTACGGCTGCCAACCGTCGGCGCCGAACTCGGCCACCGTGGCCAGCAGGAAGGCCAGACCTGGCGACGACGAGCCAGGGTTCTGGACTGTGAGCAGATCGGCGTAGGTCGGATCGACCAGATCGGCAAAGGTCGCGGGCGGATCGATGCCGCGCTCGGCGAACCACTCGAGATCGACGTTCACGCACACGTCGCCGAAATCGACCGGGGTCAGTTCACCGTCCGGGACGAGTTCGGTGAGGCGTGGATCGATCGCGCCGAGCTCGGTGCTCAGATACGGCTCGAACGCAGGCAACGCCCGCGAGAGCAGGGTGTTGTCGATGCCCCACATCACATCGCCTTCCGGATTGCCGGCCGTGAGCACGGCCTTGCTCACCATCGCTCCGGTGTCGCCGGCGATCACGAGCTCGACCTCGATGCCGGTGCTGGCGGTGAACGACTCGAGAGCGTCGTTGAGGGTGGTGCCCTCCGTCGGGAACGAGTCGTAGGTCACGAGGGTGATGGTCGCTGGTCGGCTCGCCGTGGTGCCGGCGTCACCGCTCGCGCATGCCGCGGCACCCAGTGCCAGCAGTCCGCCGATCGCGACGGCACGACCGCCGTGGCGGATGGTCGACGTGCCACGACGGTGGAGGTATGAGGCAGATGTGAGGTTCACGAGCGCTCCGTGGAGGCAGCGGCAACGGTGGCCGTGAGGTCGGCGCTGGGTCGTGGCACGATGATCGTGAGCACGCCTGCGGTGCACGAGATGTGGATGTGGCGACCGAGCGATTCGTTGCTGACGCCGCGTGTGGTGCCGATGTCGAGTGTTGCGTCGCGGAGCGGCCAGCGAGCGTCGAGCACCTCCACACCACGGCACGCGCCGTGCATCGACACGAGCGAGAAAACATGCCCGCGCGGCAGGTCGAGTGTGACGGATCGACGAGGATGCACGACCGAGACGGTGCTCGCGCCGAGGTGAGCGGTGATCGACTGGAGGTTCGACAGCGCTGGATCGCCCAGCGCGACCATGGTGCCGATGAGGTGATCGAAGCGGTCGATGCCCACGCCGCCGAACAGCACGAGGTGATGTGCCCCGAGTTCGGTCGCCTTCACCAGTGCCAGCGCCGTGTCCGTGGCATCTTTGTCGGTGGGATGACGTTCGACCGGCACGCCGTTCGCCTCGGCCCATCGGAGTCCATCCGCAGAGATGCTGTCGAAGTCACCCACCAGGTGCGTGGGGTGGAAGCCGGCGGCGAGTGCGACATCGAGGCCGCTGTCGGCCGCGATGACGGCATCGAACTCGCGGTCGGGTCCGCGCACGGGTCCGCCACCGATCACGAGTGCGACGCTCCTGGCGTCGGATATCGACGATTCCATTCCCATCCCTCCGCTGGCATTACCCAGATCAGGTTCGTGGGTCGGTGGCGGTCGGCCACCCTCTCAGCCCACCGTTTCCGCGAGCTCCCCAGGTGTGTTTCATTCAGATGTCGTGTGCCCGCAGGCGAATCCGAGCCTATCCCGTCGTAGCCCGTCCTAGCTCTCGGGGAGCGCGAGAGCGTCGACGGGGGCGAGCGGTCGACGACTCAGGGTGACCACGGCGGCCAGACCGGCCAGGACGAGCGCCATGCCGATCACCTGCACCGGGCGAATCGTCTGATCGAGGATCAGGTATGCCCACACGACGGCCAGCGCCGGTTGCGCGACCTGCATGATGCTGATCGTGCCGACGGGCACGGTGTGCTGCGCGTAGACGATGAAGCCGTGGGCGGCGGTACCGGTCATCACCGCGAGCAGCACGATGTAGGGCACGGCGTGCATGGTGAGCCCATCGAGGTTCCCGCTGAACAGCGCCAACGGGAAGACGGTGACCGAGGCGATCATCATCACGGCGGTCAGGATCGCCTGCACCGACATCTCGGCCCTCAGCCGTCGGCTCGTGAGCAGATAGGTGGACCACGAGAACATCGCGCAGACGATGATCAGATTGCCGGTCCAGGTGGCCGCTCCGTTGGACGGCACGTTGAACAGCACCAGCATGAGTCCGGCGAACGAGACCACGCCGAACCACAGCGCGCGGGTGTTGATCCGTTCCTTGAACAGGATCGCACCCGCCGGCACCAGGATCACCGGTGTCAGGGCGCCGATGAACTCGGCGTTGGCGACGCTGGTCTTGGTGACCCCGGTGAAGAACAGTGTGATGTTGAGGCCGAAGACGATGCCCGGCACGAGCGCCTTGCGCAGTTCAGCTCGAGTGATCCAGCGGTGCTCGGTGCCGCGCAGGATGACGGTCCACAGGCCCGTGGTGAGCAGCATCCGGTAGAAGGCCATCGTCGGGCCGGGGATGGCGGCCTTCTTCACGATCGTGGAACCGAGGCTGAAGAACACGATCGCACCGCACATGGCGAGCAATCCCAACGACTTTGCGGAACCGCGCCCACGACGAAGCGACCCGGAAGATGTGGTGGGGATGCTCACGCGCTGGTGCCAAGAGGGGACACACGATCCGCACCGAACGTCGCATCGGCGATGCCCAGGTTGACGAAGAACGCTGCGATGATCGCCTTGTTGCTGCCTTCGTTCACTCGTCTAGGTTGCCACCGCGGTCGATGGGTTCCACAAGGGTGGGACATGAACCGGACTCGTGGGGGAGTGTGTCATGGGACAGTTGGACGGTCGGATCGCGTTGGTGTCGGGTGGCGGCCGAGGCATCGGACGGGGGATCAGCGAGCTGTTGGCGGCCGAGGGTGCATCGGTCGCAGTGAACTACCGCGCCGACAGAGCAGCCGCCGACGACACGGTCGCTGCCATCGAGGGTGTCGGTGGGGTCGCCCGCGCATACGAGGCGTCGGTCGACGACCCCGACGCGTGCGAGTCGATGGTGGCGGCCGTGGTCGCCGACTTCGGAGGGCTCGACACCCTCATCTGCAACGCAGGCATCGCCTCGCGTGGACGTGCGGTGATCGACACCGACCCGAACGAGATGATCCGCGTGGTCGCCACACACGCGTTCGGGCCACACCATCTGTCACGGGTGGCGCTTCCCCACATCAGGATCCGCGCAGCGGGCGCCAACCAGCCCGGTGTGGTCGGACGCGGCGACATCGTGATGATCTCGTCGGTGGCGACGTCGTCGATGGGTGCCAATGGTGCGCCGTACAACATGGGCAAGGCGGCGATGGAGGCCCTCGCGTTCACGTTGGCGAAGGAAGAGCGACCGCACGGAATCCACGTCAATGTGGTGGCGCCGGGCCTCGTCGAGACCGACATGGGCGTGCGTTTGGCGCGAGCGTTCACCGGCAACCGCGACATGCCAGACCTGCGTGCGCTCGACGCCGGCTCGCCATTCGGACGGGTGTGTCAACCACTCGACGTCGCCAACGTCGTGCTCTGGCTCTGCAGCCCTGGCTCCGGCTATGTGACCGGCCAACGCATCGAGTGCAATGGCGGAGGGTGAGCCCGTCCCGATGCCCCAGCCCCTCTGCGACACCGGAGATCTGCGACACCGGAGATCTGCGACACCAGAGATCTGCGACACCAGAGATCTGCGCGGCCCACCGATAGCCTTCGTGATGTGAGCCCCCTCGCCCCCGAGACCGACACGTCCACGAGTGCCCTGATCATCTCGGTCACCGCCGAGGCCCACGCCGAGCTCGTGCAGCTGCGCGACGACGAGCCCGATGGTGATCGGCTCGGTCTCCGACTCGAGATCGTCAGCGGTCCGGGAGAGGACTTCCGCTACGACCTCAGCTTCGACGTCGTCACCAAGGCTGCGTTCACCGACGAGGTTCGTACGCACGTCAGTGCAGCCGGCGCCGAGCTCAAGGTCATCGTGCCGGCGAAGGATCTCGACTCCTTGCAGGGTGCGGTGCTCGACCGCAGCGACAGCCAGGGGCTCGTCATCCGCAACCCGAACAAGCCGCTGGTACCCACCGTCGAAGGGCTCACTCGCGACGACGAACTGAGCGCCGAAGTGGAAGCCGTCGTCGCAGGTGAGGTCAATCCGGCGCTCGCGGCGCACGGAGGCTTCGTCACCTACGTCGGCCACGACGGAGAAGGCACCGCCTACCTCACCATGGGCGGGGGCTGCCACGGGTGCTCGATGAGCCGGATGACGATGCTCGACGGCGTGCAGACCATGCTCGTCGAGCAGGTGCCCGGCATCGAGCGAGTGAAGGACCTCACCGATCACGCCAGCGGCGAAAACCCCTTCTACCACTGACCGAGCTTGCCTCGGAGGCGTTCGTCGGAGGTTTTCGTCGGAGGTTTTCGTCGGAGGCGTTCGTCGGAGGGTTTGGATGGGCGGGTCAGCGTGGGGCCCGTATCTCGGTGGTCTCTGCGGTCGGGTCGGCGGCGATCTGTTCGGGGGTGTACCGGATGTCGCGCAGCGAGCCGCTCGCGTAAATCGCGGTCTGCGATGTGAAGTTCGGATCGGTTGCATCGTCGGGCTGGCCGTAGGTGAGCACGCCACGAGCGCGCGGACCATCCGGGCCGTAGGCGACGACCATCATGAAGCTGTTGCCGGTCGTCACCGGGTAGCGACCGTCTCGCAACGACAGCACGCCGCCGCGCTCGCCAGGGTCACCGACCGGTCCGAGGGTGTTGCCCCCTGCGCAGCAGCCGACCACGCTGGCCGTTCCGTCTGTGCCGGTGCCGGCTGGGATGCCGACAGGGGCGCTGACCAGCCTGCCATCGACCTGCAGCTCGCCCAACGGAGTGTCGAGTTCGATCCCGATGGCGGTCAACGCCTTCGCGACGATGCCGAGGTTCTGCAGGAGGTCGACGTCGCGC
>JAYSLK010000608.1:0-3258 GCA_043725585.1 Actinomycetota bacterium | reverse complement strand
TGCGGAGGTCCAAGGGTGGGTGGGTCGCGGTCGATCGCTGGACGTGGGTGACGATGGCGTGCAGGACGTCGCAGTCGGTGTCGGGCTGCACACCGTGGCCGAGGTTGAAGATGTGAGCCGGGTGCCCGGCGTTGTCGGCGAGCACCGCATCGGTGCCGTCGAGCGCGACCTGTGCGCCGGCCAGCACCAGTGCGGGGTCGAGGTTGCCTTGGACGACGAGGTCGGCGCCGAGGCGCCGTCGGGCGGCGGTGATCGGCGTGCGCCAATCGAGCCCGATCACCGGTGTCGCCCGGCCCTCGCCACAGGCGGCTTCGTGCATCGCCTCGAGCAGATGATCGCACCCGATGCCGAAGTGGATCCCCGGCACCCCCGGGTGGCGCTCACCGAGCTGGGTGAACACACTGGTGGAGTGAGGGAGCACGAACCGTCGGTAGTCGGCGACCGACAGTGATCCGGCCCACGAGTCGAACAGCTGATACGCCCGTGCTCCGTTGCTCAGCTGAGCATCGATGAACGCGGTGGCGTGTTGGGTGAGGCGCTCCATCATCCGGTGCCACAATCGGGCGTCGGTGTGCATCAGCTGCTTCGTGTGCTGGTAGGTGCGGCTCGGTCTGCCCTCCACCAAGTAGCTGCCCACGGTGAACGGTGCGCCGGCGAACGCGAGCAGCGGCACGTCGTGGGGCAGCTCGGCCACCAGGTTCCTGACCGTCTGCTGCACGTAGGGCGTGTGATCGTCGGGCACCAGCGGAGCCAGGCGGGCGAGGTCGTCGTCGCTGCGCAGCGGGCGGTCTGCCACGGGACCCGTGCCCGGAGCGACATCGATGCCGAACCCGACGGCGTGTGCCGGCACGACGATGTCGCTGTAGAGCACGGCTGCATCGACGCCGTACCGGCGCACTGGCTGCAGCGTCAGCTCGGTGGCCACGTCGGGCTGGCGAATGGCCTGCAAGATGCTGCCTTCGCCCCGGACCGCCCGGTACTCGGGCAGGCTGCGCCCGGCTTGACGCATGAACCACACGGGCGTGTGAGCACCCTTGCGACCGTGAGCGGCAGCGATGAACGGTGGCTCGGGAGCGATGACGACGGGCTGCATGACGATCCGCACGCTAGCGGGACGCCCCAGGTGGGGGACCTGTTCGTGACGGGATTGGACTCAAGTTCCCGGTCGTCGCTGACGATGCGTACTCGAACGCCGGAATCGGCGGCACGGGTCTGCGCAGGTCATGTGCGGGCAGGGCGCGAGCACAGGCGATCGGAAAGGGCGACGAGGGGTGACGCAGGCGGAGACTTCAACCACGCCGACCGATCGCTGGGAAGGGCGACCGTGGGTCGCTCGCGCCGTTCGGGCTCTCGTCGTGATCGTGCCGTTCGTGACCTCGGTGACGGTCGCGTTCGCCCTGTCCCAGCTGGTGCCGCCCGCGGCGAACCTCGCCTGGCTGGTCCTCAGATTGGTGCTCATCGCCGCTGCAGCCACGGTGGCACTCCGGTTGACCGACCGCGTGATGCGACGCCTCCTGCCGCTGGCCACGCTCCTCGACCTGACCTTGTTGTTCCCCGATCAGGCGCCGTCGCGCTACCGGATGGCGCTGCGCAACGGTGCGTCGAACGTCGAACTGCAAGAACTCATCGACCGCTACACGCAGAGCGGCAACACGAGCACGGCGTCGGCCGCGGAGCACCTGCTCGACCTCGTGGCCGCGCTGAGTCGCCACGATCGCATCACGCGAGGGCACTCCGAGCGGGTCCGGGCGTACGCCCAGATGATCGGCGAGGAGATGGGGTTGTCGGGCCAGGAGCTCGATCGGCTCAGGTGGGCGGCGCTCATCCACGACGTCGGCAAGCTGCGCATCCCCACCGAGATCCTCAACAAGCCGGGAAAGCTCACCGACGAGGAGTACGAAGTCATCAAGCTCCACCCGGAGATGGGGGCCGCCATGGCGGCCCCGTTGGCCGACTGGCTGGGGGTGAGCGTGCTCGCCGTGGTGCAGCACCACGAGAAGTGGGACGGCACGGGCTACCCGGCGGGTCTGCGTCGCACCGAGATCTCCCAGGCCGGCCGCATCGTCGCGGTGGCCGACGTGTTCGACGTGCTCACCTCCGCACGTTCGTACAAATCGGCGCGATCGGCAACCGATGCACGGATGGAGCTGGCGCGATGCGCGGGCACGCACTTCGACCCGGCCGTCGTTCGAGCGTTCATGAGCCTGACGTTGGGCAAGCTCCGGTTCGTGATGGGACCGCTGTCGTGGATCGCCCAGCTCTCATTGTTCCCCCAGTCGTTGCTCGCAACGGCGGCAGCTCCCGCTGCGGGTGTGGCGGGGGTCGCACCGTCGATCCTCACGACGTCGGTCGGGCTCGTCGCCACCAGCATGGGAGCGCTGGCCCTGCCCGTCGCAGCCGGTCAGGAGCTCCGGCCTGCCGTCGCCCAGGAGGTGGCGTTCGTACCGTCCGGGCTGGACGTCCAGTTCAGCGGGGCACCGTTGCTCGACGCGTCTCCGTCGTCGTCGATCGTGACGACCGAGGTGCCGGCGCCGGCGCAGCCCGGCGGCGCAGCATCTGCGGTGCCCGGTGATGCCGCTGCACCCGAGGTCGTGGGTGAGGCCATCATCGCTCCACCGACACAGGCGCCGGGCGTGAACCCCGCCGAGGAACCCGTTGCGCCGCCCGTCGAGGGACCGTCGGTGACCCCGGTCGCCGATCCGAACGTTCCCGTCGCTGCCAGCAGCACGACGATCGCCACGCTTCCCCCTGCGCCGACGGTTCCGCCGACGGCACCGCCGACCACGGTCGCCCCGACGGTTCCTCTCACGACGCCTCCGGTCGCCCCTGAGTTCACGTCGGCCTACTACCTCTTCGCTTCGCCGGTCGCCGGCGACACGGTGAGCAGTGAGGTGCTCCCCACGGCGACGCGGCTGCCTCAGAACTGGACGCTGCCGAATTACGACACCGACCGCGACAGCGCTCCCGGGCTGCTCATCGTCCGCGGCGGCGCCCTGGCGACCGGCGATCCCGCCCGGCTCCAACGATTCGCGGTCGACACTGCGATCGACCTGAGCCTCCGCGGCCGCCATCAGGTGCATCTCTGGGTGGCCTCGGCCGACGGGGGCGACCGAGACATGGATGTTTCGGTCGCCCTGGCTCGGTGCCACGATGTCACTGGTAGTTGCAACGTCGTTGCCATCACCTCTCGCTCGTTCGAGGTGCGCAGCGGCTTCGAGCTGCAGAGCTTCGACTTCGGGCGGCTCACCCAGACCATCG
>JAYSLK010000607.1:0-9604 GCA_043725585.1 Actinomycetota bacterium | reverse complement strand
GACGCCGAGAAGGAAGCTGCGCAAGAGGCTCTCGACACGCTCAAAACGGTCGAGGACTCGATCCTCGGGGCGGCCGAAGCCAATGGGTTCGGAGACAAGGTCGCCTTTCGATTCGATGGAGAGGGGCTCGTGCTCAGCATCCTGAACGAGGCCGTGCTGTTCGACAGCGGCCAGGCATCGCTGAGACCTGAAGGCCTGGCGGTTCTCGACAGCGTGCTCGACCCGCTGCGCGACATCCCGAACGATCTCTCCATCGAGGGTCACACCGACTCGCGCCCGGTGAACAACGCCCGATACTCGTCGAACTGGGAGCTCTCGACAGCGCGAGCGGTCTCGGTGTTGCGATACATGGAGCTCCGCGGCTTCGACGTCTCCCGGTTGTCGGCATCGGGATATGGCGACACCCAACCGATCGCGGACAACACGACGACGTCCGGCCAGGCAGCGAACCGGCGAGTCGAGATCCTCATCAAGTCGGACATTTCGCTTGACCCGGCCTTGGCCATCGACGGCTGATCTCGTCCGACCACCTGGCCTCGGACGAACTGTCTCCGGACAGTCAAGAACGCACAAATCCTCCACGCGAACTTCCTGGTCGTGGAGCCCAAGGACACGGACGGTCACCAATGGGTAAGAAGAAAAAAGACACAGCCGGTGAGGACGGCGAGAAGAAGAAGAGCCCGGTCAAGCTCATCGGCATGTGCGTGGCCCTCGCAGGCGCCGGCTACATGTTGGGCGGTCGGGGCGCTTCGGCCACCCCGGCAAGCGCGACGACCACGACGATCGTGCAGCTCGAAGGGTGTGCCCCAGGAACCGATGCGACGACCGCGCACCACAACACCCTCGATCTCGAGTCGATGAGCATCAACCTCAACGACGGTCACTTCCTGAGGGTCACCGTGTCGCTCGGATTGTGCCCCGGTGTCGTCGGAGTCGCCGAGGGCGAGGGAGCTGGCGAATCGTTGAACACCGCTCCCGCCAAGGACATCATCGTGTCCACGCTGTCGGGCAACTCGATGGCCACGTTGCAGGAACCCGAAGGTCGCGAGAACATCAAGGAGCTGCTGACCCAGCGGCTCGCAAATGCCTATCCCGAGGAAGTCCACGAGATCTACTTGCTCGAGTTCGTGATGCAGTGAGGGTGCTCCTCCACTGACGCTTGCACCGCACCGGCGACACGCCGGTGCGGTGCCCGAATCCGACGGGATCAGACCCCGGGTAACTCCTGGGGCGTCGGGAGCGTTCCGGGTGTGGATCTCAGGGTTGCGGCGCGAGCTCGCGCCGCAGCGTCTCGCCCCATTGGGCGCCGTCGCCGAACCACTCGCGCAACTGCGCGGCACCATCGGGCCGGAGCCGCTCGAGCGCGGCGGTGTCGGCGCGTTCGAACGCGTACACGGTCGCGAGGATCTCGCCCACCGGACCGGTGCCGTCGACGAGGGCGCGGCGGACGTCGTTCTGCAGGGGGAGGTCGGCGACCAGCTCGGCCATCGGGCACTGGAAGACGGCGTCGATCACCGAGAGCAGACCCGCGGTGAAGGACATGTTGGCGAGGGCGTCGTCGTCGCCGGCCATCCCCGCAGCCATCCTGGCGCGGGTGGCCGCGAGCACGATCAACTCCTCGCTGACAGCCTGGGCTGACGTCGCCATCGTGAGCAGGACGGCCAGGTGACGAACCTGAGCGAGTCCGAGCATCACGATCGCGTGCCGGATCGACTGCACGTGCACGGTGAGGCCGTACGAGCTCGAGTTCACCAGGCGCAGCAAGCCATAGGCCAGCGTCGGGTCGGTGGAGATGAGTTGCTCGACCCGGTCGAGGTCGACCTCTGGTCGGTTCACCTCCGACATCAACTGAATGGCGGCGGTGAGGTTCGCCGGCCGCTCGGTGCGACCCATCACCTCTGGTTTGGCGAAGAAGTAGCCCTGGAACAGATCGAAGCCGAGGTCGACCGCCTGACCGAACTGGGAGTGCTCTTCGACCTTCTGAGCGAGGCGAAGTGCGCCGGGGAAGCGCTGCCGAACGTCGTCGACGAGCGTTCCCAGTTGGCCGTCGGCCACACCCTGGAGGTCGATCTTCACGACGCTGATGAACGGGGCGACGTCGGCGAAGCCAGGCCGGTCGACCGAGGTCACGTCGTCGAGCGCGAACCGCAGTCCCCGAGCGTGACCGGCTCGGATCGCGTCGAGGACCGGAGCGTCGAACACCATCTCCTCCTCGAGCTCGATGACCGCACGGTCGGCCGGCAAGATGTCGAGGATCCCGCTGTGGAGGATTCCCGATGCCGCGTTGATGAAGCCGTACCGATCCCCGACCACCCGGTCGAAGCCCCATTCGAGCATGGCCACCTCGAGGACCCGTCGGGTGGCGTCGTCGGGATCGCGGAAGAACGCGAGGTTCTCGGTGCCGTTGCGGTACAGCAACTCGTAGGCGTATGTCCGCCGTTTACGGTCGAAGATGGGTTGCCGACCCAGGAACACGCTGGTTGACATCTACATACCTCTCCTTCTGATGTGTTGGATCCCACTCGGGACCCGCGATCCGTTTCAACTCGGCTGGAAGTAGATGGTTCGGCCGAACTGATGACGGGCGAGCTTCGCGGCCGGACTGATCGACACCTCGCTCGAACCCAGGAACAGGTATCCGTCCGGGTGCATCCGGGACGAGGCCTCGCAGAGGATCTTGGTCTTGGTCGCATCGTCGAAGTAGATGAGCACGTTCCGGATGAACACCAGTTCGAATCGACTGGCAGCATTCGGGTAGGTGCTCGCGGAGGCGAGGTTGCACGTTCGAACGTCGACCATGCGACGCAACTCGGGATCGATCCGCCAATCCGACCCCTCGCGATGGAAGCTCTTGATCAGCATGGGCGCCGGCAGGCCGCGGTTCACCTCGAGCTGGCTGTACTTGCCTTCGCGACAGCGATAGGTCATCGAGTCGGCAAGGTCGGTGGCGATGATCTTCACATCCCACGACCTCACGACATCGGGGAATGCATCGCACAGCATCATCGCCAACGAGTACGGCTCCTGGCCGCTCGAGCACGCCGCGCACCACACGGTCAAACGACGCTCGAAGCGTCGTGCCTCGAGGATCTTCGGGATGATCTCGTCCTTCAGCGTCTGCCATGGATGCACGTCGCGGAAGAACGAGGTCTCGTTCGTGGTCATCGCATCGATGATCTCGCGCTTCATCTTCCCCGATGGAGAGCTGATGAGCTTCTGGACGAGTTCGGAGACCGATCCGAGGCCTTCCCGCCGAGCGAGGGGCGCCAGCCTGCTCTCGACCAGGTACTCCTTTCCTGGTTCGAGGACGATCGCCGATTCCCTGAGCACCATCTCGCGAAGGTGGTCGAACTGGTGCGCAGTGATGGTCGGCATCTAGATCCTTCCCCTGATGCGTGCGCCGGCAGCACGCGTGATGATCGCGTGCCCGATGTCGTCGAGGGGAAGGGTCCGGTCTGCGAGCCCGGATTGGTGCACGGCCCCCGGCATGCCCCAGACCACGCTGGTCGCGTGGTCCTGCACGATCACGGTGGCGCCGCACTGCTTCAACGCTGCGCAGCCGTCGCGGCCATCGTGACCCATACCGGTGAGCACCACGGCCAGGACGTCGCCACCGAAGATCGCCGCGGCCGACGTGAACAGCACATCCACGGCCGGCCGGCAGTAGTTGACCGGGGGCGACTGGTCGAGCACGACGGTGATGCCGCCCTCGCCGCGTCGCAGCGACATGTGATGGTCGCCGGGAGCCACGAGCGCGAGCCCAGGCTCGAGCGTGTCGCCGTGATCCGCCTCGCGCACGCGGATGTTCGAGCTCGAATCGAGGCGCTCGGCGAGGTAGCGGGTGAACACCGCTGGCATGTGCTGGGCGATCACGATCGGCTTCTCGAACCCTTTCGGCAGCTGTCCGATCACCGTGGTCAATGCGTTCGGCCCTCCGGTCGACGAGCCGATCGCGACCAACTCGCAACCACCGCTGGCCAATGCCGGAACGAACTGCCTCGGCATCGGAGGAACCGGCGCCTGTGGTGCTTGTCTGTGACAGATCGCCTTGATCTTCGGGATCAGATCCTGGCGGACCGCGTCCATTGCAGCCGTGACGCTTCCGACGTTTGCGGGCTTCGTGACGTAGTCGGATGCGCCGAGCGCCAACGCCTCCATGGTGGCCGAAGCGCCGCGTTCGGTGAGCGTGCTGAACATGATCACGGGAAGCGAACGGTCGAGCTTGCGGATCTCCCGAAGGGCGGCGATGCCATCCATCTCCGGCATCTCGATGTCGAGGGTGACGATGTCGGGCTTCAGCTGTTCGATCTTGCTCAGTGCGATCAGGCCGTTCGCCGCGACGCCGACCACTTCGAGATCGGGATCCTCGTCGATCACCCTGGTGAGGAGCCTGCGGACCGCGACGGCGTCGTCGACCACCAGCACCCGAGTGGGCTTCACGTCAGACCGAGGAGCATGAACTGCTCCTCGATGACGTCGCGGACGATCTGCTTCATCGCGTACCCGTCAGCCCCGGAGCCATCCTCGGCTTGTGCCTCGTCGTGCCCCATCTGGGCGAGCATTCGCTTCAGGACGAGACGCATCGATCGTGAGTCATCGACGATGAGGATTCGCACATCGGCTCCTAGGGGTGATCCGGGAAGGCCCCGGGTGAGCGCCATCGAACGGTCGATCACGTTCTTGCTGCTTCGGTCTGATCTCGTTGGGTTCGCGTTGGCGGCTGACGAGCGGGCCACGGTCGGACAGCGACTGTCCGCCTGCCGGGTGCTCGCGCCATGATCTGTCGCCTTCCGGCGACGAGTTCGCGTCGCCGGTTGCGGCAGGGGCGAGGGTCGTGCTGAGTGCGGCATCGACGGATGGAATGTCTGGCCACCCTCCAGATGCGCAATAGAGTTCGCCCGTGCCAGCACGAGACGGTCGGCTCCGAGTGCTCGTGGCCGACGACCAGGTGATCTTCGTGCGCGGCGCGATCATCTATCTCGACGCCCTCGGCATCGATGTGTGCGGTTCGATCGACGACCCGCGCCAACTGCTGGCAAGGTACGGCGAGCTCGGTCCCGATGTCGTGCTGATCGAGCCGTCGATGGGCCCGAAGGGCGCCACGTTCGGACACATCGCGGAGCTGCTGATGGCGCACCCCGCTGCCGCAGTCGTCGTGCTCTCCGGTGATCTGACGCCCGTGGTGGTCGACACGGCACTCGAACACGGCTGCCTCGGGGTCGTCCCGAAGACGTGCTCCGTCGATGCGCTGGGCGCTGCCGTTCGCGCGGTCGCGACGGGGAATCGGCATCTGCACCCGAGGGCGATCGCCGCATTGCTGCATGGCCGTCAGGCCGCGGAGCCGGCGCGTTCCATGAAGGCGCTGAGCGCACGCGAGCTGACGGTGCTGGGCCGAGTGGCCGAAGGATTGACCAACGCCGAGATCGGCGTCGAACTTGGCATCTCGACCGACACGGTGAAGACCCACCTCGCCCGCACACTCGACAAGCTCGGTGCTCGTGATCGCACGCAGGCGGTGGCGCGAGCGCTGCGACTGGGCTTGTTCGTCTAGCGATCGCTCGGGCGGCGACTCGGCTACCGCCGGAACGTCGCGTGTTCGTTCACGACCGAGTGGATCAGCGACTGTCGCGGCTGATCTCGACGACGGCCTCGGCGTGGCTGAGGACGCGACGTCGGCCGGGGGACACCCCGCCGAAGTAACCGCTGACGATCTCGTGCTGATACGCGTGATCGAGGCACTGGCGGCGCACCGGACACCTGCGGCACAGGACCACGGTCGACGCGGCGATCGTGCGGCCGGCTTCCACGAAGAACAGGTCGAGCTGGTCGGTGTCGAACTCGCCGCACGCGGCGTCGTCGAGCCAGGGCAGCTCGGGTGTGTGTTCGATCAGTTCATCCAGGGGACGGGCCACAGCCATCGCGGGTTCTCCTCGTGCGATCCGGCGAGCTGTTGGCTCGCCGGTAGCGGTCGTGATGCCGACCGCTGCAACTGATCGTCCGGCTTCGGAGTGGGTGCGCAACGGAATCTTGCGAAAACGCGAGAGGTTCAGGCGACGGGCTCGACCGATGCCGCGAGGCACAGATCAGCGATCGCCTTGTGCGTGGTACGACCGGATCGATCCGCCCAGACGTTCACGGTCGCGGCCATCAGTGCGACCGCGCCACACACGAGGTCGGCGTCCGACGCGACCGTGCGGGCGTGCATCACCTCGGCTGTGACGAACTCGTGGTCATGACATCGCACGGCGTCGAGCCGGCGAGCCGCCGCCTGCACGGGGATCGCATCGACCAGGGCGAAACGGTGAGCCTCGGTCAGCAGGTGCTGGGCGAGCCCACGGGTCTCGCGCGGTGAGAGTGCGCAACCGCTCGTGAGCGCAGCGTCGAGGCGGTCGAGGGTGGCGAACGCGATGGTGGCGAGGAGCTCCGTGAAATCGTCGAAGTTCTCGCGCAGGTCGCCGAGCAGCAACTCCATGCCGATCCGATCGTCGCGGATCAATGCGGCAACCGCGCCGTACATGCTGCTGAGGGCGTCGCGGACGTGGTCGGTCGTGTCACTCATCACCATGGTGACAGTCCCGAGAGGATGCCTGCACGGCACGAACCTCCTCGGGTTGTCATCGGGCGATCGCAACGCCTGCTCAGACGACCCCAGCGTCCCCCGAGATCACCACCGGCTCCCCCGTCGAACGAGACTGCTCGAGTGCCGCGTGCAGACCTTCGAACAGCAGCGCCCATACCGCCAGGATGGGGACACGACGAACGTGCCATCGCAGCGATCGCGGCACGAGCCACGACAGTGGCCGAGCTTGGTGGAGCTCGAGCCGCAAGGACGTGCCGCGCTCGTTCAAGACGAGCGCTGTCTCGCCACGCAGGTCGACTGCGGTCACCCCGACGAATGCGTCATGAGGCGGACCGCCGTGCAGCACCACCAGCCCCGAGGCGCCGGCGTCGGAGCGGAGCACGACGGCCGAGACCGGCGTGCCCGCCAGCATGACCTGACCGCGATCGGGGTCGATGTCAGAACCCGTCGGCGTTGCGCAAGCCGGGGTCAGCCAGGTGCGCGCCAATCCCGAGCCTCGGGTGATCGCGGGCATGTCGTCGACGATGCCGCACCCCGTTCGGTCATCGATCGACAGCGCCAGCCGCACCGTCTCGAGCTCGGCGGTCAGTGCCGGTACCTCGCGTGCCGCCACGGAGACCGGGCGGCCCATCGCGGACACGATGGAGTCGAGCAACAGGTCGAACCTTCGGTCGAGGTCGTGGTCGATGTCGACGATCAGGTCGCGCAGGCTCGCGATGTTGCTGATCGGACCGATCGGCCAGTGACGGCGCCAGGAGGCGCGCCAGCTCAGGAAGTCCGACACCGCTTCAGGACGGTCGAACCCCGATGCGACGAGCTCCCAGTCGGTCAGACGACCTTGCGCGTCGTGCAGCGGGCGCAGCAGGTCGCGTATCGATGCCAGGGGGATGTCGGGCGTGGGCTGCAGCTGCACCGAAGCCACGAGCTCGGCAGGTGGCAGATGTACCCATGCGTCGGCCTGAGCGTGCGCGGTCGGGCCGGTCGGGCCCACTGGACCGGACGAAGTCATCGTGCTCGCCGCGCCGCAGCCATGGGTGGATCGTAGGTCAGGAGTGCCCCACGTCGCCCCCTGCGCTCGGGTCAGGATGTCGGCAAGGTGCCGAAAAGAGTCGACCGATCCAGCGAGGGACTCAGCTGGCGCGTCGGTTGGCGGTGATGTCGTCGCCCAACAGCGCACCGACTCGCAGTGGGACGAGCGAACCGACGCGCGGTGGCAGGAACGTCGGCAGGCTCCAGGCGCCTTGGCCGTAAACGTCGTACAGCAGCGTTCCGATCTCGCGTGCCCGGTCCGGTTCGGACGCCGCCTCACCCAACCGTTGCTCGAGCATCGCAACCCGACGTGTGGTCCGGCTCACCTGATCGGTGGCGTCCTCGATCGCCGCGTGCAGCCGAACGTGATCGTTCAAGCACGGTGCCACTTGGCTCATGATGGCCGGCAACAGCTCGGCGGCGCAGGGCGCGAAGGTCTCGAACGTCAGCGGGGTCGGGTCGACGCTGATCGTGCGCCACGCGTGTTCGGCGAGGAGTCTCCGCCCTTCGAGCTCGCGGTGGGCAGCGAGGAGCCGGTAAGGACGAACGCCAGGCGCCTGAGCGAGCAGCTGGTCGGGGCTGAGACCGCAGCGCAGCGCCGTGATGAGCACGGTGACGTCGCGGCGCTCGAATTCGTCGACCTCGTGGTCGCCGCTCAGCACTTCGAGCTCCTCGACGAAGAGGAGCTCCTCGGCCGCGGTACGAGGGGATTGACGGCCTGCCCAAGGACTGGCGACCTCCACCGGCACGGTGTGCACAGAACGACCGGCGTTCTTTGGTGACGCAGGCCGACGGTGCGTCGACTCGATGGTCCGGGTGGACATGTCGCTTCCTCCATGAGTTGATCCGAGCCACGATCCGTGTGGCTCCGTGATCAAGACCGTCCCTGGACTGGCGCTGCTCGAAAGGATGATTGAGCGGGATTGACGGGTGACTTCTCCCGAACCCGCCGATCACCCGTCATCCCCCAGCGTTCCGGCGTCTCTCCGCCGTGGAGTCGTGCAGGGCCCGATCGTTCAGCCGCGGCCGTGCCGCTGCACTTTTCGCAGCACCATCGGATGCTGGATCTTGGCAACGGCCTTGGCCTCGATCTGGCGGACGGCTTCACGCGACAGGCCGAGGGTCTCTCCGATCCCAGCCAGCTTCTCGGGCGGCTCACCGTCGAGGCCGAAACGACGCACGATCACGAACAACTCGCGAGCGTCGAGGGCGGTGAGACCGTGAGTGCGCAAAGCGGAGAGCATCATGCTCGACACCACCACCGACTCCGGTCCGGGTGTCGCACTCTCGATCGTGTCGCCGAGCGTCGCGTCGTTCTGTTCGGAGGCGGCCTGATCGACCGATTCGAGCTTGGGTGGGTTGAGTACCCGGCGGACTTGGTCGATGGTCGCGCCGACGACGATGGCGACCTCGGCATGCGACGGGTTGTAACGATCGTCCTCACCCTGGAGGTGCCGGAACGCCCGAAGGATCTCCGGGCGACGTTCGAAGTCACCGAGGTTCACGTTGGGATGATCGGCGTCACGGACGGCCCGCAGCACCTCGCGCTGGATCGGCTTGAACGCCCATTGACCGAAGCGGCCCTGGGCGGGGTCGAAGCTGTCGATCGCCCGCATCAGCCCGAGCAGTCCGGCTGCCTCGAAGTCCGCCGAATCGTCGCGGCTCGAGTTCGCGGTGAACCGCTTGCAGTACGAACGAACGAGTCCGAGGTTGAACTGCACGATCTCGGAGGTCACGTCCTCGATCTGCCGGCGAAGCCGGGTCACCGTCCGAGTGTCGGTGATCTCTTCGTCCAGTTCGGCCAACTGCCGCTGCAGTTCTCGCCGCCGCTGGAACAGTGCCGAGTTCCCGTCGACGAAGTCGTCCGGGGCCATTGCCATTGAGCTGTCCGCGCCCGCCATTTTCATGATCTCCCTGTCACTCCTGTGATCGCTCGAGATTCGAGCACCCGGGCTCCGCCGGGGGTACGTACAGACTGACGTGTGGGTGACCCGC
>JAYSLK010000606.1:0-2976 GCA_043725585.1 Actinomycetota bacterium | reverse complement strand
GGACCGGTGACCATCGAGACCCAGAGGTCGTGTTCGAGTGCATTCGGCGTGATCACGAGATCGCCGATGCGGATGTCGTTCACGAAACGCATCAGCCTCGAACGGAGATTCTCGATGCCGCTCTGACCGGTCTCCGCGATCGCGTGCTCGATCTCTTTCGCGCTGAGGTTCCGTACGTCGGGGACCGAGGGGAAGTTCACGCCGATCAGACCGGCGACGCGAAACGCGTGGATGTCGTTCGCAGTGTCTCCGGCTCGTACCACCCATGCACGCCTCATGTCGTCAAGGTATCCGGCCGAGCTGCAGAACGGATCGAGCGGTCAGCCACCGGTACGGATGGCGGCGATCTGGCGCAGCGACTCGTCGCGCGGAGTGCCGGTGAATCCGACGTCCCAGACGCGACCCGTTGGGCCGGCAGGACCTTGGTCGATGATCGCGCACACGGCATCGGCCATGTCTTCGGCCCGCATCCCCTCCTCGGCGAGGCGCGGTGAGACCGAACGCAACATCGGGGTGTCGGTCGCCCCGAACGCCAGGCCGTTCACTCGGACGCCGAGTTTGCGGAGCTCGACAGCCCAGCTCTCGGTGAGCCGCCACAACGCGAACTTCGAAGCGTCGTAGCCGGTGGCCGCCATGCCGGTGATCAGCTGGTCGGCCCTGATGTGGTTCGTGATCATGTTGACGACGTTGCCGCCGCCACCCGCTGCCATCACGGGCACCGCAGCGGCACTGCAATGGAACGCACCGTCTGAGCACGACCCCATCGCCCGGTGCCAGGCGGCGACCTGTTCGTCGTAGGTTCCCCCGAGCAACCTGGTGTCGTTCCAAATGGCTGCGTTGTTCACCAGCACATCGATTCGCCCAGTGAGCGCCGTCACCTCGTCGAGTGTGGCCTTCACCGTTGCGGCGTCGCCCACGTCGCACGTGATCGGCCGCATCGCCCCACCCACGATGGATGCCGTCTCGGCATTCCCTTCCGCATCGACGTCGAGGCCCACCACGTACATGCCGCGATCGGCAAACGCCTGGCTCAACGCCCGTCCGATCCCCACCGCCGAGCCCGTCACGATCGCGACCTGCTGGGTGTCGCGGTGGCCGCTCATCGAACCCAGTTGCCTTCGTGGTCGAACACGAGGTCGGTCAACTCGCCCGGTTGCAGCCATACGTCGGTGCCCAGAGCCACGGGCACCTTCTGCGCGTTCCACTTCATGATGTCGAGCGTCAGCTCGATCAGCTGTTCGTCGGTGAAGTGCTGGCGCAACCCCGCAACCTGCTCGTCGGACAGCGACGACGGCTGCGTCATCAGCGCGTCGGCCAACGCAAGTGCCAGCCGATGGTGTGCCGGGAAGTCGTCGACGTTCGCAGCGAGCACGTCGGCGATGGTGTCTTCGTCGAGCCCTGCATCCCTGGCGACCGCCAGGCGAACGGACAGTCAAGTACCGCAATCATGGTGCTTGGCACACCGCATCCGGACGATCTCGGTGGTCACCGAGTCCACCGTCGCGAGCCGAACGGTGGATGCGGCGACGCGACCGAGACCACGGCGCAGCTCGGGGTGTGTCGCCGTCGCTGGTGCCACCCGTCGTGAACGATCCATGTCGACCCCTTCGGTCATCGCATCGGCAAACGCTGACGCCGAGCGAAAAGCTATTCACTCCCGTCAGGAACTCTCGACACGGCGGGAGGAATCCTCGCCCCTGATTACCACCGCAGCTACACCGTGACGGTGCGCCGGGGAAACGCCCACCTCGTGGTATTCACCTACGACGAGATCCTGCACGAACTGGAAGTGGCCATCGACGATGCCATGTGGGACGAGGTCCGCCTCGCCACGATGGGCTTGTCGACAGCCGCCAAAGTGGTGAAGCGCCGGGGGTTCGGCGGAGCTGGCGACCGATTGACCGGTCTGGCTCAGTCCGTCGACAGCAGTCGGTCCCAGATGAGGCGAAGGCGGATTCGTTGCTCGACGACGAGGAGAGCGCTCACGAAGTTCTGGAGGCCCTCGTCGCCCAGGTGTTCACGCACGGCAGCAACCGTGGCGTCGTCGACGGATGCGACATCCATCACGTAGTGCTCGGTGAGCGCCAGGCAGGCCCGGTCGACGTCACCGAAGCGTTCGTTGGTCGGCCATGAGGCGATGACATCGAGCAACTCGGGCGCAACATCGCTGTCGGGGGTGCGCATCGATGCTTCCGCGGTGCACCCGAGCATGGTCGCGATGCGCACTCGACACAGCTCGAGCAACCGCGGCGAGGTTGCGGTCCACGCGGCGTGGTGGGCAGCTGTCATCGCTGCCAGGACGTCAGCGTGACCGGACCCACCAGAACCGAGCACGCGGTCGAGCACCTCCGCTGTCGACGATTTCCCCATCGATGTCACGAGCGCATCGTAAGGTGCGCGCCTGCCCGTTGTGTCGTTCGACGCCCGCATCGATCGCCGCTCGCACCGGTGGATCGATCGACAAGTGCTCGTCCAGAGGCGAGCCGCCTACGCGACATCTCCTGTTGACGAGCGCGCGGGAGAGGCCGATACTCGATGACGAGGTCGCCTCACGGGTGAGGCGGGCTTCTGATGCGGGCGCATCGTGGGGGCAAGATGAGCGGGCGATCGGTTTTGGGTTTGACCGTTTTCCGGCGCGCACGGGGTGGCGTGACCGCGACGGGTGGAGTGGGTTCACGTGGATGACGAGATCGACGATCTCGGCGTCGTTCCACGTCGAACGTTCCTCAAACTGGGTGCCGCCGGAGTCGCGGCGGTGGCAGTCGGCGGCGCCGGCTCGCTCGTGCTTCCGGGCCTCGACCGTCGAGGCTTGCTGTCGAGGGACGGCCTGTTCGACGCCGCGTCGATCGCGTGGTCCGATGCGATCTACAGCGAGAAGGTTCCCACCAGCCCATTGATCTTGTCGCCGTTCATCGACCCGTTGGTGATCCCCAAGGCCCTGGCGCCCGAGCCGCGGTCGGCGTACACGAGTTGGCA
>JAYSLK010000605.1:0-2030 GCA_043725585.1 Actinomycetota bacterium | reverse complement strand
GGTGGACAGCGACCACAGCCGCTCGGAGGTCTCGCCATGATCGGTCTCGGCGATGGCGACGAACTGGGTGCACACCCGCCCCGCCTCGGCCAGCGCACCTACCAGCTGCCCCGCGAGTTGGCGGCCGGTGAACACCACGGCCTCGAGGTGCTGAACGGGCGTGTCGAAGTGCTGCACCACGGCCAGACCAGCGGGTGGATCTTCGGTGCCCACGGGCCGATCGTCGCTCCCCGCGGCCATGTGCCATGCCGCTGTACCCGGCAGACCGAAGCGGGCCAGCACGTCGGTCTCCGGGATCGAGGCGAACTCGCCGAGGGTGCGCATCCCGAGTCGGTTGACGAGCTCGGCGAGCTCGGTGGCCACGTCGCCGGCGTCGAGCAGCCAGCGCAACGGCAACGGTGCCAGATACACAGGAGATGCGCCAGGAGCGACGACGACCACCCGTCCAGTCGCCGACGGGGGCGGGTCGACACCACCGGACCCCGAAGCATCTCGACCCGGACTCGCTGTCTGGGCCGCTGTCTGGGCCGCTGTCTGGGCCGCTGTCTGGGCCGCGACACGCGCTGCGAACCGACCATCGGCGATGCCGAGACCCGGCGCACCGGCAGCACGTCTGGCGTCGCCCAGCACGGCATCGACCGCAGTCAGCACGCGCTCGGCCATCGCCTCGTCACCGCCGTAGTAGCGCGAGGGGCCGCGCGTGTGGAACGTGAGCATGCCGGCTCGCTGGATCTCGAGGCGCGGGACGGCATCGGCAACAGCATCGGCGATGGGTTGGAACGCTCGTCGATCGACGAGCGGGTCACGCGGCACGAGCCGCACCTCCGGACAGCGTGCTTGCGCTTCACGGCGACGTAGCCCGAGTCGCACCCCGGCTGCCGCCGCCGCGCTGGAACGGGCGACGACACGATTGGCATGCAGGACCACCACGGGCTCGTCGACAGCGGCACCAGCAGCGACGATCGACCATTGCGGGCACCACAGCACCGCAAGACGCGGCGGCGTCATCACATCGCTCGTCTCATCCGGCGCGCTCGAGCGCCGCAGCAGCGACGACCGCATCCCGAGCGGCATCGCCGCCATCATCGGTGCTGCCATCAGTGCTGCCATCAGTGCTGCCATCAGTGGCGGAGCCGGAGTCGCGCACCGACACGATGCGACCGTCGAGCGCGGGAAACCACAGCTCGTCATGGCGCGGGCGGGGTACCCGACGACCGTGCACCTCGACGGCCACGCGCCGTGACCGCAGATGTCCGTGACCGTCACCGAGCCCGCCCCACTCGGCATCTGCGCGCACCTGCAGATCTGTGGTGAACCCGGAGACCTCGCCGGCCAGCACCAGCACAGCGCCACGCGGCTGGGCGCGGGCCTGCAGCCGCCGCGCCGTCCCGGCACGCACCTGCACACCAGGCCCGACGAGCACGAGATCGAAGCCGTCGACCATCGCTGCCAGTACCTGGCCCCAGGTACCGTCGTCGAAGAGGCGCTGCTCATGTACGGCCACCAACCGCTCCACGTCGACCCCGGCGGCTCCCGCAGCCTGCACCCCCAGGTCGGGCAACCCGACGATGCCCACCCAGGCACCATGTCGAGAGGCCTCGGCCACCATCAACAGGGCGAGGGACGTGGCCGATGAACCCGTGCAGCCGACCGTGCAGCCCTGGACCAGCCCCTGGGGCAGCACGTTGGCGAGGGCTGGATGGACGGGCACCACCCGGTCGGCCGCCATCGTGGCGAACCCCAACCTCGGGACCAGAGCGGCCAGTCGGGCGCGGGCGGCGGTGTCGGCGGCGGTGTCGGCCACCCGCAACCGGCGTCCACCCGTGACACGTGGCGAGGGCAGCGCAGGGCGCGCGGGATGCGAGGAGCCGGGCGAGACAGGAATCGATGGAGCGAAGCTGGCGACCATGACGCCATGATATCGAACAGGTGTACTGCGTCTCTGCTTCACTCCAGTTGTCGACGATCAGTGGGATTTGAGGGTGTCGAGGGGGTGTGGGTCGGTGTTGACGCATTGCTGGACGAGTCGG
>JAYSLK010000604.1:0-2115 GCA_043725585.1 Actinomycetota bacterium | reverse complement strand
CACTCCCCGTGCTCGACATGGAGCCATATCTCGTCGATCCGACAGGTGCCGGTGGCCGACGTTTCGTCCGGCAACTTCGCGAGGCCTGCCACGACGTGGGTTTCGCGCATCTGGAGGGCTATGGCGTCGATTCAGATCTCGAGGCAGACGTCCATGAGGTGGCGGATCGGTTTTTCGGCCTGCCCGAGACCGACAGGTTGCTCATCGCCAACACCAACTCACCGCACTTCCGCGGATACACGCGTCTTGGGATGGAGCACACCGGTGGGCGGCCCGACTGGAGGGACCAGATCGACATTGGCCCCGAGCGGCCCGAGGCCGACGCCGTCCCAGGAGCGCCTCCCTGGATGCGACTCAGAGGGCCGAACCAGTGGCCGGCAGCGGTGCCCGAACTGCGAATTGCTGTCACGTCGTGGATGGCACAGATGGAACACGTCGGGCGCGGGGTACTTCGGGCGCTCGCCGAGTCGCTCGGGCAGCGAGCAGATCACTTCGAACCGCTCGTGACACCCGACCCCGAGGTCTTGGTGAAGATCATCCGCTACCCGGCACTTCCCGAACGGATCAGCAGCTCCGACGAGCCGGCGAACGCTCATGGAGTTGGCGAGCACCATGACTCCGGGCTGCTCACCTTCATCCATCAAGACGACGTGGGCGGACTGCAGGTGCAACTCGGGGATGACTTCGTCGATGTCGCTCGACGGCCCGGGGCATACGTCCTGAATCTCGGCGAGATGTTGCAGTTCGCCACGAGCGGGTACCTGCGGGCCACCCGGCATCGTGTGGTGAGTCCGCCCGCGGGTCGTCAGCGGATCTCGGTCGCGTACTTCTTCAACCCGTGCATGGAGTCGCGTTGCTCTCCGGTTGCGCTACCCGACGACCTCGCTGCGCATGCGCCCGGCGGGCAGAACGCCGACCCGAACGATCCGGTGTTCGCCACGTACGGCGAGAACTGGCTGAAGTTCAGGCTGCGATCACATCCCGACGTTGCTGCGATCCATCACCCCGACCTGGTGTCGGCGATGGCGGCGGGCGCGGCCCCGTACCGATCGACGGCTGAGGACGGCTGAGGACCGCTGACCGACAGCCCCGGCCGGCGATCCGTGCTGAGCCGTTGGTCGGAGCCGACTACTTGTAGTCGACGGCGGCGAAGCTGGCCAGCTTGTCGAGGCGGTGGTGGGCCTCGACCAGTCGGACGGTTCCGCTGCGGGAGCGCATGACGAGACTCTGGGTCTGAGCGCCGCGCGGGGTGAAGCGCACGCCGCGGAGCAACTCGCCGTCGGTGACCCCGGTGGCGGCGAAGAACGCATTGTCGCCCTGCACCAGGTCGTCGGTGGTGAGCACCGCATCGAGGTCGTAGCCCGCGGCGATCGACGCAGCACGCTCGGCTTCGCTGCGGGGCCACAGCCGGGCCTGGATCTCGCCACCCATGCACTTCAGCGCTGCCGCAGCAACGACCCCTTCGGGAGTGCCGCCGATGCCGAAGAGCACGTCGACACCGGCATCGGGCCATGACGTCGCGATGGCACCGAAGATGTCGCCGTCACCGATCAGCTTCACTCTGGCGCCGCTGGCGCGGACCTCGCCGATCAGGTCCTCGTGGCGCGGACGGTCGAGGATCACCACGGTGAGGTCGCGCACGCTCTCGCCCTTGGCCTTGGCGATCCATCGCAGGTTCTGCGTGGGGGTGGCGGTGATGTCGATCGATCCGGCGGCATCGGGGCCGACCGCGATCTTGGTCATGTAGAAGCACGGCCCCGGGTCGAACATGCTGCCGCGGTCGCTGACAGCGATCACCGAGATCGCGTTCGCCCGACCCAACGCGGTCAGGCTCGTCCCATCGATCGGGTCGACTGCGACGTCGACCTCCGGCCGGGTGCCGTCACCGACGTGCTCGCCGTTGAAGAGCATCGGGGCGTCGTCCTTCTCGCCCTCGCCGATCACGACGATGCCGTCCATCGGGACCGTACTGAGCACGGTGCGCATCGCGTCGACGGCAGCGCCGTCGGCACCGAGCTTGTCGCCTCGACCGACCCATCGCGAGGCAGCGAGCGCTGCACTCTCCGTGACACGTACGAGTTCGAGTGCGAGGTTGCGATCTGGGGCGCTCATCGC
>JAYSLK010000603.1:0-2860 GCA_043725585.1 Actinomycetota bacterium | reverse complement strand
ATCGGCACCCTGAGCGGCGGAGAGCGGCGGCGACTGCAACTGCTGCTCACGCTGGTGGAGCAACCCAACGTGCTCCTGCTCGACGAGCCGACCAACGACCTCGACCTCGACACGTTGCGGGCCCTCGAGGATCTGCTCGACGAGTGGCCGGGCATCGCCGTCGTGGTGAGTCACGACCGAGCGTTCCTCGATCGCACCGTCGACGAGGTGTGGGCACTCGATGGCGTCGGCGGAGTTCGGGCGGTCCGCGGCGGGGTGGCTGGCTGGCTGGCCGAGCGCGAAGCGGCTGTCGAGGTCACTCGTGCCCGAGCGGGGGCACCGCTGACCGCTCGTCGAGCTGCGGAGACCGCGCCCACCGCGGAGCGGCCGCGTGCCAAACCGATTGCGGGCCGGAGCCCGTCGACGGTCCGCCGCCAGTTGGGTCAGGCCGAGCGTGACGTGGAGTTGACCACCGAGTTGCGTGATCGTTGCACCGCGGAGCTGGCCTCGCTGACCGACCATCGCGATCTGGCTCGGATCGGCGACCAGGTCGCAGCCGCGCAACGAGCGCTCGACGTCGCCGAGGAACGGTGGCTGGAACTCGCGGCGGAGGCAGAGGCCATCGGTCTGGATCTGTCGAGGTGATGCGAGCTCGTCGACCGGACGGGAATCGAGGTCGCTGCTGTCAGCTCAAGAGGTCGATCAGATCACCGACGGTGTGGCCCGACTCGACCTGGTGGCGTAGATGCGCCTCACGGTCGATGCGATAGGTGTTGCGGCGTCCCACCTTCTCGCGAACGACCACCCCGGCTTCCTGCAGGTTCTCGACGATGCCGAACACCGTGCGCTCGGTGACGCCGACCCGTTCGGCGATGTCGCGCAGACGGGCGTCCTTGTCGGTTGCGAGGCACATCAGGACGTGGCCGTGATTGGAGAGGAAGGTCCACCCGGGGCGCTCGGACATGGCGTCAGAATACTTGCTGTGTACCTCCCGAACCACGGCTCGCGAGTCTCAACTCATGAATCCGGTATCAATGGATCGGATCGGCGAACCGCTGGTCGCGCCAGCATGCCATCGTCGTGTCGCGGTGTCGGTGCGCGGCGCGCGATGATGTACAACGGGTCGTCGGCGGGCGCTCACGTTGCAGCGAGAGGCAGGCGGAATGACAGCGATTCACCGACGGACCCGGACGACCGACGAGGGTGTCGATGAGTCGGGCGCGGTCCCGATCCCACGGCTCGACACCAGCGCAACGGCATCGGGTGGATCGAGCGGGATGCGCGATCTCGGCATCGAGCCGCGCGTGGTCGTCATGGCCCTGTTCGCATGTTGCACGTCGCTCACCGTCGCCGGTGTCGTCGCGGCCTGGTTCGAAGACCAGCAACAGTGGAAGTACCAGCTCTTCGAGCTGAACACCGAGGCGAACGTGCCCACGTGGTTCAGCGCAGCTCAACTCACCCTCGCCGCCTTGGCTGCGTGGAGTTGCGGTGCGATGCATCGATCGCGTGGTCTTCCAGGCGTCGGCTCGTGGCGTCTCGTTGCGGCGTCGCTGCTGTTCGTGTCCGCCGACGAGGTCGCTCAGTTCCACGAGCAGATCAGCTTTCAGGTGCGCAACTCGCTCGACACCGACGGAGTTCTCCGCTTTGCGTGGGTGATTCCGTATGGCGTCGCGGCCGTGGTGGTGGCTGGGTTGTTGTTCCGATGGTGGCAGTCGTTGCCCCGCGTCACCCGGCGGTCGATCGTGGTGTGCGCCGTGGCGTTCGTCGTCGGGGCGCTCGGTCTCGAGCTGATCGAGGGTGCCTACGAGAGTTGGTTGGGCAAGGACTTCGGGCTCCGTGCCCTGACGGTGGTCGAGGAGGCACTCGAGATGTTCGCGGTGGCAGCGGTGATCGGGGTCTTCGTGCGCCACCTCTGTCAGGTCAGTGAGATGGCCCCTGTCGGGGAGTCCGTTCGTGCAGCAGGCACTGCATCAGGGCGACGTCCAGCCAGCGATTGAACTTGCGGCCCGTCTCTCGTTCGATGCCGACGAGTTGGAAACCGCATCGCGCGTGCAGTGCGCGCGACGCTGCCCCCGTCGCCTCGATGCGGGCGAACACCGCATGGAAGCCGCTGCTCGCTGCCACGTCGAGCAGTTCGTTCAGCAGCAGAGCACCGATGCCGCGACCGCTCCGGTCGCGGCGGACGTAGATCGAGTCTTCGACGCTGGTTCGGTAGGCCGCCCGCTCGCGGTACGGCGACAGAGCAGCGAACCCCACCACCTCTCCGCCGTCGGTGAGGTCTTCGGCCACGATCGCAGAGAAGGCGCCGGACCGGGCGGACAACCAGTGCTGTTGGTCTTCCAACGAACGGGGCACCAGGTCGAACGTCGCCGTCGTGGACAGCACCTCGTGGTTGTAGATCGCACGGATCGCCTCCGCATCGGTCGGACGCGCCTGGCGCAACGCGATGTAACCGGCGCGTCTCGGCGCTCCCGCGTCGCGCTCCGGCGCGCCCGAAGCGGCGGGACGATGAGCAGGGTCGTGGGCGGGTGCGGATGCCACGGTGAGCGAGGGTAACCGCCCAAATTGGCGCGGAATGGCGTTGTTCGCGCGGGAGGGGTCGCCGCTATGCTGTTGCGCTGACCTGCGGCGTGCCCGCGCGTCATTGCCCTCTTAGCTCAGTAGGTAGAGCAACGCCATGGTAAGGCGTAGGTCGTCGGTTCGACTCCGACAGAGGGCTCGACCAGCCGGTCGCCACCTACCAGGGTCCATGCCGTCACGCGGCCAGGGTCCAGGGGAGGTGTCGCCCGGACGGCAAAGCCCTGGCGGCGTAGCTCAGATGGTCAGAGCATCCGGCTCATAATCGGAAGGTCACCGGTTCGATCCCGGTCGCCGCTACCAC
>JAYSLK010000602.1:0-1670 GCA_043725585.1 Actinomycetota bacterium | reverse complement strand
GCTCAGCCCGCCGGAGTCTTCGGGTGAGCCTCGAAAAAGTCGAACACTGCGGTGGCGAAGCCGTCCGCGAGCGGCGGGATGTGGCGGCCGCCGCTGATGGTCCACAGCTCGACGGCGATGCCGTCGGGGCAGCCGCTGAAGCGGGCGACGGTGGTCTCCGCGCCGATGATCCCGCCGTCGATGTCGAACTCGCCGGCCGGGGCGGTGGCCGGGGTGATCGCCGTGCTGCACCCGTCGTAGCTCGCCCAGGTCGCGGCCGTCGTGGCGGCCGAGGGGTACAGGTTGCCCAGCCATTCCCCGCCGTCGTAGGTGATCACCTCGTCGAGTGTGCCGTGCACCTGCGCGACGCTCACCGGCTCACTCGGCGTGCAGTCGTCCGGCGACGAGAAGGTGGCGCCGGCCAGGCTCACCACGGCGGCGAACAGGTCGGCTCGCACGCATGCCAACCGGTATGACATGAAGCCGCCGTTGGAGTGCCCGGCGAGGTAGATCCGTTCGGGGTCGACCGGATGGATGCTGCGCACGTGGTCGACGACCGCCGTCAGGTACGCGACGTCGTCGACGGTGGACCCGAAGAAGTTGCAGCACGCGTCGGTCGCATTCCAGAACTTCGCGCCACGGGCGTCGGCGGTGCCGTCGGGGTACGCGAGGATCACGCCTCGGGCAGCGGCCTCGTCCTGGAACCGAAAGTACGCCTGTTGGACATCGGCGGTGCCGGTGTAACCGTGCAGCACGACCACCAATGGCGCGGGCCCCGAGGTGAGATCATCGGGCACGATCACGTCGACCGGGCGATCGGTGACGAGGTCCGCCGAGACAGCATCGGAGGTCACGGGCGCGGGGCCCTCCGGATCCGCGACGGCAGTCGAGTCGGCCACGGTGACCTCCGTCCGTGGAGGCGCTGTGGCAGAGATCGTGGTCGCATCCGGCGCGGGGTTCGCCGCGTCATCGCTGCAAGCCGCCAGCAACAGCGATGTCGTCACCGTGACAAAGATGGCGACGAGCACGCGAACCACGTCGGGCACTGTACGGTCCAGAGGTGGCTCACGATCATCACCACTCGCATGACTCCGGACACGACCATCACCAGGCTCCGGGCGACCGTGATTGGGCCGAGTTCGGGGCGCGCCTGCAGCTCGAGGGTGACGTTGCCATGCCCATGCTCGCCGAGGCGATCGCGCGCATCGCCGCTGCGGCGCAGAAATCCGACCTGCAGGTCGATCGCATCCTCGACGTCGGGAGCGGTCCGGGTGTGGCAGCGATCGCACTCGCGGCAGCCTTTCCCGGCGCGATGGCGGTGGCGGTCGACGCGTCGGCTCCACTGCTCGAGCTCGTGCACGATCGGGCGGTCGCCCATGGGGTCGGCGAGCGGGTGTACACCGAGGTCGCCGATCTCGAACAGCCGCTCGAGATGCTCGGCGCCGCCGATGTGGTGTGGGCCTCGATGGTGTTGCACCACGTCGCGTCGCCGGCCGACACGCTGAGGCAACTTCGCAGCGTGCTGCGCCCGGGCGGTCTGCTCGCGATCGTCGAGTTCGGTGCGGGTGCACTCGGCGCGCTACCCGCCGGGTTCGACGTCGACAACGACGGCTTCGTCGGCCGTCACTCGGATGCACTCCTTGCCGCTGTCGCCGACCATCTGCCTCCTGGGGCGATGGTGCTCGACTGGC
>JAYSLK010000601.1:0-7364 GCA_043725585.1 Actinomycetota bacterium | reverse complement strand
GCGCCGGCCGGGAGTGTCGGGGACGAAACGCGCCCGCCGTCGCGCAGCGTCACTCAGCGGTCTCCACCTCGAGGACCTTCACCTTCAGCGGGCCGTGGGGTGCGTGGTACTCCACCGTGTCGCCAGGGCTCCTGCCGAGGAGAGCCATGCCGAGCGGCGACTGCGGGCTCATCACATCGAGGGCGTCGGACTTCTCCTCGGGATGGCCGATCAGGTAGCGCTCGGCCATGTCGTCGTCGTCGCCGTCGTACACGATCGTGACGATGCTGCCCGGGCCGATCAACTCGGCGTCGCCCACTTCGAAGATCTCGTGGTTGAGCGGGTGGAGCAGGTGCTCGAGGTGGCGGATGCGGCCCTCCATGTGGCCCTGCTCGTCCTTGGCGGCGTGGTAGTCGCCGTTCTCGCTGAGGTCGCCCATGAGCCGAGCGGTTTCGATCTTGTTGGCCACCTCGATGCGCCCGCGGGTGGTGAGGTCGTCGAACTCGGCCTTCAGCCGGTCGTAGCCCGAGCGTGAGAGGTGATGCTTCGCCATAGGGGCTCAAGTGTACTGACCGCTCGCTCGCCCCGTCAGTGGAGTTGACCGCCGGGGTCAGCGTCTCCAATGGACCTCGGTTCGATAGGCACGAGGGGTGAGGCCGGTGGCGCGACGGAACTGTCGGGTGAACGAGCTCTGGTCGTAGTAGCCGCACTCGGTGGCGATCGTCGCGATCGGAAGGTCGGTGTCGTCCAGTCGGCGCATGGCCTCGTCCAGCCGCGCGCCGAGGAGCAGCTGTTTGGGCGAGACCCCGATCGCACGGCGAAGTGACCGATCGAGCTGTGCCGTCGACATCCCAGCCGCATCGGCCAGTTCGCTGACCTTCACCGGGTCGGCGAAGCGCCGCCGGGCGAGATCGATCGCCGCTTGGAGGCGCTGATGCCGGTCGTCGGGTGCTGTGGATGAGCGCAGGTCGTACGAGACGGATGCAAGCCCGATCAGGGCGCCGTGTTCGTCGGTCAGCCGGGTCTTGGTGCTCACGTACCAACCTCGGCTGCCGTCGGGTCGAAGGATCAACTCCAACTCGTTGCGGATCGCTTCGCCTGTGTCGAGCACGCGTCGGTCCTGCGCCTCGTAGGACGCGGCCAGGTCGTCGGGGAACAGCTCGGCCGCCGTGCGGCCGAGCACGCCCTGCACCGTGCGGCCCGCTCGCTCGGCGAACGCTTGGTTCACCGCGATGTACCGGCCGTCGACGTCCTTCACGCAGAACATCGTGTGCGGCACGCCGGCGAACACGTCATGGAGCGCTGCGGTCACGGGATGCACTGCCTCATCGTACGATCGGCGCGCCTGGCCAGCTGGGTCTGTGCGGCAGCGCTCCGGCGGCGAAGCTTTCGTTGGTACGAATTCAGCAGGGACGCTGGACGCTTGGTACTAGCTCGCCTCGGGTTCAGTGGAGGCGTGCGCACCCACACCTCCGACAGACCGAATGACCGTGGTCATGACGGGCATCCTCGCGGTCAAACCGCCTCCGCGAAGGCGACCCGTGCGGAGGCGGTCGCGGTCGCGACGACGGACCGGCGAGATGAGTCGACGATCGACGTCGCCATCGACTGCGCCGCGGCACTCCTGCTGGCGTCGCGACGCCAGACTCGTCCGGACGAGCGGAGGCGCCAGGCGCGCCTTGCCCGAATCGTCGATGACCCTGGTCTGCGCGAGTTGACCTTCGCGCTCACCGATGAGGTGTTGCGGCTCGACGACGATCGTCGCGCCGCGCTTCGTTTCGCTGCTGTCGTGCGCGACCTGCGTGACGCGTCCGGGGTCGGTCTGGTCGACCGGGTCTCTCTGCGCATCGGTGCGCTGGTGGCCCCGCGGTTGCCGCGGCTGGTGATGCCGCTCGTGAGGCGCCGAATCCTGTCGGAGGCGCGAGGCGTGGTGCTGCCGGCGAACGACCCGGCCTTCGCCCGTCATCTGGCGCATCGTGCGTCGGAGGGCTTTCGCGTGAACGTGAACGTTCTCGGCGAGGCGATCCTGAGCGACGCCGAGGCCGACGCGCGAATGGTGTTGTTGCGTGAGCGGATCGCCCGGCCGGACGTCACGTACGTGTCGCTCAAGATCTCGGCCATCTGCGCCAACCTCGATGTGCTCGCGTTCGAACACTCGGTGGAACGCGTGGCCGCACGCCTCCGTGAGTTGTATCGCCTCGCCGAGTCGGTGACGCCGCGCACGTTCGTGAACCTCGACATGGAGGAGTTCCGCGACCTGCCGTTGACGATCGCTGCGATGCAGCGCGTGCTCGACGAGGACGAGTTCGAGGGCGTTCACGCGGGGATCGTGTTGCAGGCATATCTCCCCGACTCCCACGACGCGTGCCGGCAACTGTGCGAGTGGGCGATCGCTCGCCAAGAACGAGCCGGCGGCACGCTCAAGATCCGCGTGGTGAAGGGTGCCAACCTGGCGATGGAACGAGTGGAGAGCGAACTGCACGGGTGGGAGCAGGCGCCATACGCCACCAAGCACGAGGTCGACGCGAGCTTCAAGCGGCTGATCGAGTCCGCACTCGACGCGCGATGGGCGGCCGCTGTGCGGGTGGGCGTGGCGAGTCACAACCTGTTCGACGTCGCATGGGCGATGGGTCTCGGTGCGGGGGACCGCCTCGACCTGGAGATGCTCGAGGGCATGGCGCCGGCGCAAGCGCGAGCGGTGCTGGCCAAGGCGCAGGACGTGCTGTTGTATGCGCCGGTGGTGCGCCGTGACGATCTGCCGGCGAGCATCGCCTATCTCACCCGGCGACTCGACGAGAACACGTCGCCCGAGAACTTCCTGCGGTCGCTGTTCACCCTCGTGCCTGGAAGCGACGATTGGCACGAACAGCGGACACGATTCGAACAGGCGATGGCAGTCCGCGACACGGTGTCGACCACCTCGCGACGCGCTCAGGATCGGCAGGTCGAACACGAGCGCGGGCTGTCCGACCCGAGAACCGACCAACGCGGAGCACGATCGAACTCGGACGAGTCGCCGGTCGGCGCGCCCGTTGCTGCGGGGTTCGCGAACGTGGCCGACACCGATTGGACGAGCGCCGCCAACCGGGAGTGGATCCGCGCCGCGTTGGCCTCGCCGCCGCAGGTGATCGTGGACGTGCTCGACTCGGTCGAAGCGATCGACCGAGTGGTCGCGACCGCAGTCGCGTCGCGGTGGCCAACCACCCCACCGTCCGAGCGTCAGCGGATCTTGAGGCAGGCGTCGGAGGTGATGGAAGGCGAGCGTGGGGCAACGCTGTCGCTGATGGCCCACGAGGCAGCGAAGACCGTCGGTGAGGGAGACGCCGAGGTGTCGGAGGCGATCGACTTCTCCCGGTACTACGCGCACTGGATCGATGGTTTGGACGATGGAGCAGCGCGTGGACTGCGCTTCGATCCCGTCGGTGTGGTGGTGGTGGCGTCCCCATGGAACTTCCCCTACGCGATCCCTGCAGGAGGGGTTCTGGCGGCGCTCGCCGCCGGCAACGCGGTGGTGCTCAAGCCGGCGCCGGAAGTGCGCCAGACGGCGCGCCTGCTCGTCGAGCACCTCTGGCGGGCCGGAGTACCGACCGATGCACTGCAGTACGTCGCGTGCCCGGACAACGAGGTAGGGCGGCGACTCGTCACGCATCCCGACGTCGCCGCCGTGGTCTTGACCGGCGGACTCGACACCGCGAGGCGGTTCCTCGATTGGCGCCCATCGATGCGCCTCTTCGCCGAGACGAGCGGCAAGAACGCAATGGTGATCACCGCTGCGGCCGACGAGGATGCAGCGATCAAGGACCTCGTTCGTTCAGCGTTCGGGCATGCCGGCCAGAAGTGCTCCGCAGCCAGCCTCGCGATCGTGGAGGCTCCGTTGTACGACGACGAGCGCTTCCTCGGCCGTCTTGCCGACGCGGTGCGCAGCGTGCGCGTGGGTCCGGCCACCGACCTGGCCACGATGACGGGCCCGTTGATCGGACCGCCGTCCCCGCAACTGCAGCGTGCGCTGACGACGCTGGACCCCGGTGAGCGGTGGTTGGTCGAACCGCGTGAGATCGACTCGCACGTTTGGACGCCCGGTGTGCGCATGGGCGTTCGGCAGGGCTCCTGGTTCCAGCGCACGGAGTGCTTCGGACCCGTGCTCGGCCTGATCCGCGCTGACGACCTCGACCATGCGATCGCCGTCCAGAACAGCTCCGATTTCGGGCTCACGGGCGGGATCCAATCGCTCGACGACCGAGAGGTGATGCGATGGCTCGATCGAGTGGAGGTGGGGAACGCCTACGTGAACAGGCACATCACCGGAGCGATCGTCCAGCGTCAGCCGTTCGGTGGATGGAAACGGTCGTCGGTGGGATGCGGTCCGAAGGCCGGTGGCCCGCAGTACGTCGAAGCCTTCGGCATCTGGAGCGGTGAGGGCGTCAGCGGGGCCACCGCTTTCGCCCAGGTCTGGGCTGACGAGTTCGCGGTCGAACACGACCCGACGGGTCTGATCTGCGAGCGCAACGTGTCGCGGTTTCGGTCGTTGAGTCGCGTGGCACTCGTGGCGGGCGAGGGCGCGACGTCCGTCGCGTTGGAGACGGCCCGTCTCGCCGCAACGGCTGCAGGTGTCGAGCTGACCGACGACCCGTTGGAGATCGGCGTGGACCGGATTCGCGTGGTTGGGGCCGTGAGCGACGACTCGCTGCGCGTATGGCGTGCGGCCGGCCTCGACATCGACCTCACTCCTCCGGTCGCCGATGCGAAGGTCGAACTGCGCCGCTGGATGCGGGAGCAGTCGATCAGTTGGACCCGACACCGTCACGGTCGTCCGCTCGCGTGAGTGGGTGATGGCTGCTCGTGGGTCAGACCGGAGCGTCGACGCCCTCGACCAGCACGATGTTGAACATCTCGGTGGCGCCGGCACGCAGCGCCCGCGCCGCAACGTAGGCGGGGCTGTCGTACATCGCCTTCGCCGACTCCATGTCGGGATAGCGGATCACCGTGAGTCGGGTGGGTGCCCAGTTGCCTTCGAGCACGTCGATCCGACCGCCTCGAGCGAGGTACTCGCCGGCGAACGCCTTCACCACCGCGGGTGCAGCGGCGATGTAGTGCTGGAACTGATCGGGGTCGGAGATCTTGGACTCGACGATGAGGTATGCAACGGCCATGCCGTGACGATACTGCCGGAGTCCTCGCTGATCGACGGCCCGCGGCGCGCACGCGAGGCGCGACCTATGTCGCCCCGCCGAGCGCGTGCGTTTCAGCGGATGCGTGCTCCGGAGATACGTTGCCTGGCCTATGGCACATCGCATCGCAGTCATCGGCGGTGACGGGATCGGTCCCGAAGTCACCGCCGAAGCCCTCAAGGTGGTCCGCGCCGCAGGCGTCGACATCGACACGACCGACTTCGATCTCGGCGGCTCGCGCTACCTCCGCGACGGCGAGATCCTGAGTGACTCGACCTTGGACGAGCTTCGTGGCTTCGACGCGATCCTCCTCGGTGCGGTGGGCACTCCCGACGTCCCTCCCGGTGTGATCGAGCGGGGCCTGCTGTTGAAGATGCGCTTCGATCTCGACCTGTACGTGAACCAGCGTCCGTTCATCGGCACGGCGCCCGGGCACAACGAGCCGCACGACTTCGTGGTGATCCGCGAGAACACCGAGGGCCCGTACGTGGGTGAGGGTGGAGTGTTGCGAAAGGGAACGCCTCACGAGGTGGCCACACAGGGATCGGTGAACACCCGCATGGGCGCCGAACGGGCGATCCGCTACGCGTTCGAGTTGGCGGTGAAACGAGATGGCGAGCGGCACGTCACGCTCGTGCACAAGACGAACGTGCTCACCTTCGCCGGCGACTTGTGGCAGCGCGCGTTCAACGACGTTGCGGCCGAGTACCCGGGTGTCGGCACGGGCTACAACCACGTCGACGCGGCCTGCATCTATTTCGTGCAGGACCCGCACCGCTATGACGTGGTCGTGACCGACAACTTGTTCGGCGACATCCTCTCCGACCTGGGTGGCGCGGTCAGCGGCGGCATCGGGCTCGCCTCCAGCGCGAACCTCAACCCGGCTCGTACCGGGCCGAGCATGTTCGAACCCGTCCATGGTTCTGCGCCCGACATCGTCGGCACGGGCACGGCCAATCCCACGGCAGCGATCCTGAGCGCGGCGCTGATGCTCGACTTCCTCGGCGAGAGCGATGCCGGCGATCGCATCCGCTCCGCCTGCGACCAGGTAGGTACCGGCACCACCACCGAAGTCGGCTCGCGCATCGCTGCGGCCGTGGCAGGCTGACACCATGCCGATCACGCCGACGTCGAAGATCTGGATGAATGGCGACCTGGTCGACTGGGACCAGGCGCAGGTGCACGTGCTCACCCACACGCTGCACTACGGCACCGGTGTGTTCGAAGGCATCCGCGCGTATGAAACGGCGCGAGGTCCTGCGATGTTCCGGCTCACCGAACACATCGAGCGGTTGTTCCGCAGCGCGCACATCCTCGGGATGGACATCCCGTACACGGTCGCCGAACTGGTTGCAGCGTGCAAGGCGACGGTCGCGTCGACGGGTCTGCGCAGCTGCTACGTGCGTCCGTTGGCGTACTACGGCTACGGCGAGATGGGCCTCAACACTTTGCCCTGCACCGTCGATGTCGCGATCGCCTGCTGGCCGTGGGGCGCGTACCTCGGTGACGACGCGCTCCACAAGGGAGTGCGGATGAAGATCTCGAGCTGGACCCGCCACGACCACAACACGATGCCGCCTGCGGCCAAGACAGTGGGCAACTACGTGAACAGCTCGCTCGCCAAGGTCGAGGCGCTCAGGGCCGGCTACGACGAGGCGATCATGCTCGCGCCAAATGGCCTGATCGCAGAGTGCACCGGCGAGAACATCTTCGCTGCTCGCAACGGCATCATCATCACCCCGCCGTTGTCCGCCGGTGCGCTCGAAGGGATCACTCAGAACTCGGTGATGGCGATCGCCCGCGATCTCGGGTTCGACGTTCGAGTCGACAACCTCGCTCGAAGCGACCTGTACATCGCCGAGGAGATGTTCGTCTGTGGCACCGCTGCCGAGGTGAGCGCCGTGAACTCCGTCGACGACCGTGCGGTGCCGTGCCCCGGCCCGATGACGAGGGCGATCGCCGAGGTGTACGCACGGGCGGTGCGGGGCGAGGACCCGCGCTACGAGCACTGGTGCGAACTGGCCATCTGACGTCCGAGCGCTGACCTCCGAGCGCTGACGCCCGACGTCGGGTCGCACGACGACGCACGAGAGGGCTCGAGATGCCGTGGGCGAAAAAGGCAAGACGCCCTGTCTGGCGCAGCGGGCCCGGAGGCCTGCGCGCCCGACAGGGCGTCTCAGGTGGGATGATCCACCACTGCTCGATCACCCGGCGTTA
>JAYSLK010000600.1:0-7467 GCA_043725585.1 Actinomycetota bacterium | reverse complement strand
GTCGTGGCCACGCAGACACTCGACCACGTCGACGACCTGCCACGGCTGCTGCGGCAGGTGCACCGCGTGCTGCGGCCCGACGCGTCGTTCGTGGTGTCGCTCACGCACCCCTTCGCCGCCATGTTCGATGCAGGGAGCGCCGCGCCACAGCGGCGATACGGGATGCCGGCGCGGTCGATCGGCGAGCTGTTCATGAGCTTCGAGCGCAGCAACTTCCACATCGACGTGATGCACGAGCTCACGCCGCTCTCGGCGCGCGACGCATTGGTGCCGACGGTCCTCCTGATGCGCGCCCGCAAGCTCGGCGTCTGACCTCGGGCTCACCTCGACCGATCGGCCCACCACTGCTGCAGGCGACGAGTGGCATCGGCGGTCCCGAGGACGCCGGCGTCGAGCCGCAGGTCTGTGAGGAACCCGAGCGCAGCGCCCACGTCGCGCCCGGGTGCCAGGCCGAGCACAGCCATCACCGACGCTCCGTCGAGCTCGGGCTGCAGATCACCGAGATCCTCGGCCATCGCGAGCACCCTGATGCGGTCCTCGAACGCGTCGAGCCCGACCGTCAGTCGACCGGACGCTTCGGTTCGCAGGAGCGTCGCCGTGGCGCGGGCCATCACCAGCGCCTCGCCCAGCAGCGGTCCCGCATCACGAACCATGCGGCGGACCTCGCCGTCGGTCCACGAAGGATCCGACGCGGCCTCGTCGGCGTGCGTCACGAGCCGCTCGTGGATGGAGACCAACGTGCCGATCGCCTCGATGTGGGTGATCGAGTCGCGTAGCCGTCGCATGCTGTGCCGAGCCGATTCAGCTCCGAGCGAGCTCAGCAACGCAGCCCATCGAGTGAGCCGTGGGGCATGCCGGATCGTGTGATCGCCCACCGGCACACTGGAGGCGAGAGCGATCGCGTGACTCAACGCGTCGGGATGCGCCGATGCCTCGAGGGTGCGGTCGGCCAACGCCCCGAACTGGGGCACCGCGTGACGGGCGAGCCCGGTGTCGGTCACGAACTGCAGCCCGGCGAGCGGCGACGGCGCTCCGAGCAACTTGTCGAGCTCGTCGCGGATCCGTTCGGCGGACACGATTGCCAGCCGGTCACCCATGGTTCGAACGGCGTCGACGAGCTCGGGCACGGGCACCAGGTCGTAGCGCGTGATGAACCGTGCGGCACGCAGCATGCGCAACGGATCGTCGCTGAAGCTCTCGGCCGGGGTGAGCGGCGTTCGCAGCACGCGGTTCGCGAGGTCGTCTGCCCCGTGGAACGGATCGACCAGGGCAGGCGCCGGAGATGTCACGTCGATCGCCATTGCGTTCACGGTGAAGTCACGCCGGGACAGGTCGACCACGATGTCATCGGAAAAGGCGACGTGGGGTTTGCGAGATCCCCCCTGGTAGGCCTCGGAACGATGGGTGGTGATCTCGAACACCCGGCCAGCCGCCTCCGACCCGGCCATTCTCTTCATGGCCCCGATCGTGCCGAAGCGCTCGCCCTGGGTCCAGATCGCGTCGGCCCATCCCTGCAGCAGTCGCTTGATCTCTTCTGGATGCGCCGAGGTCGAGGCATCGAGGTCGAAGGCATCGAGGTGAGAGGTGGTGGCGACGAGGTCGCGCACGGTGCCGCCTACCAGGAACAGCCGGTGGCCTGCAGCTGCGAAGCGCTGTGCCAACCCCTCGAGTTCGACCATCACGGCGCCGAAGCGTTCCGAGGCGAACAGACCGTCGACCGGGCTGTCGGAACCGTTCATCGCTCGATGATCGTCGACGGTCGAACGCGGTGCCGCGGGTTCACGAGCGAGTCTGACGCTCGCGCCAGAACGAGATGATCGCGTCGAGCTGCCGCCCTCCGGGCCCCCCGGACGTCGCGGTCTCGCTGAGATCGACCGGTTCGGGTTCTTCGTCCGCCAGCACGCCGACCACGCCAGCGGCACACCATGCCAGGGCATCGAGGTCGTAGCCGCCCTCGAGCATCACGATGCGGCGACCCCGCGGCACCCATTCCATCGCCCGGGTCGTCATGGTGATGTAGTCGCCCGAGGTGAGGCCCAGCTCGGTGATCGGGTCGAATCGGTGTGCGTCGAATCCTGCGGAGATGATCAACCACGTCGGCGCGAAGGCCTCCACTCGAGGCGCGATCAGCTCATCGAAGGCACGCAGGTACACATCGCCGGTCGTGCCCGGCGGTAGCGGCACGTTCATCGTGTACCCCTCGCCGACGCCCGATCCGACCTCGGTGTGACGACCGGTTCCGGGGTAGAGGGGCCACTGGTGCAGGCTCACGAAAAGCACCCGTGGGTCGTGGTAGAAGACGTCCTGGGTGCCGTTGCCGTGATGTGCGTCGTAGTCGAGGATGAGCACGCGCTCGCCCTGATCGGCCAAGGATGCTGCGAGCACAGCGACGTTCGAGATGAGGCAGAACCCCATCGACTCGGTCTGGTTCGCATGGTGCCCCGGTGGACGCACTGCGCAGAACGCGGCATCGCCCTCTCCGCGGCGGAGGGCTTCGGCGGCCGTCAGCCCGGCGCCGGCAGCCAGGGTCGCTGCCCGCCAAGTGCCGGGCGAGGCATACGTGTCGGCGTCGAGACGGCCACCACCCGAACCGGAGATGCGTTCGATTCGTTCCAGATAGGCCCGCGGGTGCACCCGTTCGAGATCTTCTCGCGACGCGGCGATCGGCTCGAGTGGGACGAGCGCATCGGACGAGGCGTACCGACGGATGCCTGACAGCACCGCCTGGAGCCGCTCGGGTCGTTCGGGGTGGCGCGGCCCGGCCAGATGTTCGAGGTACGCAGCGTGGGTACTGAACAGCACGGACACGTCTCCGACGCTACCGTCCTGGAGGAATGAGCCGGGTGCTCCGAACCCTGCGCTCGCCGGCGAACGCGTCGACCTCTCGGTCCACGGCAGGCCGGACGGGCAACATCGTCCTCCGCGGCACCCCGGTGCCAGCGCGAGCTCACCCCTGCGCGGGTCAACCGGGGTTGGCCCAGATCGTGGTGCTCGACGGCACCGCCGTCCCCACGCCCGAACACTTCCGGATCTGGTGCGCCACCCTCGCGAGCCACGGTTTCGACCGACTTCGGACCGGAGCACTGTCGCCACGGCAGGCAGGCCAGGCCGAACGAGCCGGGTTGCAGTGCGTTCAGGAGTTGGCCCTCCTCGACGTCGATGCTCCCTTCACGATCACGCCGTCCGCTCACCGCACTCGAGGATTGCGCGCCCGTGAACTGACCGCTCTCGCCGAGATCGACCAGGCCGCGTTCGGGCCCAACTGGTCGCTCGATGCCGAGATGCTCTCCGACATCCGCCACGCCACGCCCTCACACCGAGCGCGCACGGTCAGCATCGACGGCGACATCGTCGCGTTCCTCGTGTCAGGGCGGGCCGCGCGCACGGGCTACATCCAACGACTCGCGGTCTCACCCGATGCCCAACGGCAGGGCATCGCCAACTCCCTGCTCCTCGACGCGCTGCGATGGATGCGACGCTCGCGGATCACCCGCGCGTTCGTGAACACCCATGCCGAGAACAGTGCGGCCCTCGAGCTCTATCGACGGCACGGCTTCGTCCAGCTGCCGGAACGGCTCCGGGTGTTCGAGGGGCCCGTCGCACCATGAGTCGCCGTTGCGGAGGATCCTCCGACACGAACGGATTCCGGCGGCGACTCGTCGTTGCGGTCGCCGTCAGCGTCGGAACACTCGCGATCGCCGGTGGCACCCCCGGCGACGCCGGCACCGACCGCGCGAGCACTGTCGCAGACGGACCCTCGACTCGTGCCACCGGCGAGCTGACCCTGATCGATCAGACGTTCAACGTGGCGCAGGATTCGTCGTTCGACATCACGCTCGCGGTACCGCTGGCGGTCGATGTCGCCGACTTCGATGCACGCTCCGTGCTCATCGTCACCAGCCATCGCGCGATCACCGACCGACGCGAGTTCAAGGAGTCCGTCAAGGGCGATCTCAAGGGAACCGAGGACAGCTTCGACGTGTCGCTCGACCCGTTGCAGGCCGACCTCAACCGGCTCGGTGTCACCGAGACCACCATCAGCATCCGGGTGCCCACCGAGTCGGTCACGCGAACTCCAGAAGCGCTGCAGATGTCTCAATCCGGTGTGCACGCCGTCGTGATCGAGCTGAGGATCGACGGACGACCAGCGGGCGATGTCACCACCTATGTCAATCGATTGCCGTCGCTCCCGTCCACGGCCGGGCCCTTGGCGGTGTCGATCGTGGCTCGGCAGGTCTCGCTTCCAGTCATCGGCGACGATGGTTCCGTGACGCTCAGCAACTCGGCGCGCGCCGAGCTCACGCAGTTGGCCGACACCTTGGCCAGCCTCGACGTCGCCGCGGCCACCACTGGAACATCCGTACCTCGCGGGGTACAGGTGGAACCGTCGATGCTACAAGCCGTGGCCGACACCGAGCCCGAACTGGCGAGCTCCCTCTTGCCTGGCCTTGCCGCGGGCGACGTGATCGCTGCACCTCGGCTCCCGTTCGATCCGTCGGCTGCGGCTGCTGCCGGTCAAGAAGCTCGCTACGGCGATTGGCTCCGAGAGGGCGAGGACATCCTCGGAGCGATCCTGCCGAACACCGCGATCGACCGAACGGTGATCATGGTCGACGATCGCACGAGCGCTGCGGCCGTCGCGATGCAGCGCAACCTCGGCGCGCAGCTGGTGGTGCTGCCGTGGGACTTCTACACCGACCTCGAGGGCAACCTCGGCATGGTCACCGACATCTCGCAGTTGCTGACCATCGAGCTCGCCGATGGTCAGCCCGTTCCGGCTGCCGTCGTCGACGACTTCATCGGCATGCAGATGGTGCGTGGTGCGGAGGAGCCGTTGCTGACCGCTGTCGAGATCGCCGCCGAACTGGTCGTGCTCGCTCGCGACCTCGACATCGACGGTGAAGTCGTCGAACGACACGGCGTCGTGCTCGCGCTCCCCGACCTAGGTGTGCCCGACGCCGCGTTCATGGCCGAACTCGCGCCCCTGCTCGCCACCGCCCCGGCGTTGCGGCTCGTCACGCCGAGCCAGCTCGAGACCAGCACCACGACCCTGCTCAACGATGGTCGGCTGGTGACCCTCGGCCTTCCCGACTCGGCCGGCCCCGACATCTCGGCCCGCCTCGCGCTGCTCGATGAGGTCTCCGGCGATGTCCTCGCGTACGCCAGCATCCTGCCCGACGACGCCCCCGACATCGCCCGCTGGACTGCCACGCTCGGGGCGCTCCCGTCCACGGCACTCACCGACGAACAGGCCGATGCCGCGATCGCCCGCCTCAACGCCGACTTCGCCGCGTACCGAACCGCTGTGGTCGCACCTGAACCGTTCGCGTTCACCCTCACCGGCCGCCAGAGCGAACTGCCCTTCTCGATCGGCAACACGTCCGATCAGACGATTCGAGTGCGAGTCAATCTCAGCTCGCCGAAGATCCGCTTCCCCGCGGGCGACCAGATCGTCGAGATCGCTCCCCGAAGCGAGACCGACGTCGTGATCGAGGTCGAGGCGCTGAGCAACGGCAAGTCCAGCGTCTTCCTGCGCGTCTACGCGCCAGCCGAGAATCGCACGGTGCAGCTGGTACCCGAGGTGGTGCTCACCGCCCGTGTCAGCTCGTTCGCCGGTCTCGGCCAGCTCATCACCGGAGCCGGGTTGTTGCTGGTGATGACCTGGTGGGCTCATCACGCTCGATCGAATCGCCGCAAGGCGCTCGCAGCTCGACATCAGGCGCGACACCCCGCCGCCCACCGCGAGGTCGCGTCGATACCGACCGCCGATGCAGCCGGTGTTGCCGGGACCGATGAGGTGGCCGAGATCTCACCGGACGCTGCCGCCAGTAGCCTTCCGCCCTCGTGAACACGTCAACCGTTCGTCTCGTCACCGACTCTGCCTGCGACCTCCCCCAGTCGGTGGTCGACCAACTCGGCATCGAGGTCGTTCCACTCACCATCCGCATTGGCAACGACGAATACGTCGACCGCCGCGACCTCACTCCTGCCGAGTTCTGGGCCCGGTGCGCCACCCTGGCGCAGTTGCCCGAGACCGCCGCACCGGCGCCCGGTCAGTTCGAAGCCGCGTATCGGAAGCTCGCCGCAGAGGGCGCCAGCGCGATCGTCGTCGTGTCGCTCAGCGCAGCCCTGTCGGCCACCATGCAGAGCGCAGAGTTGGCTGCCCGCTCGGTGGCCGGCGAGATCCCCGTCACGGTTGTCGACAGTCGCAACTGCACGTTGGGCCTCGGCATGATCGTCGCCGACTGCGCCCGCTTGGCCCGTGACGGCAGCGATCTCGACGCCGTCGTGGCACGCGCTCGTGACCTCGCGCGGCGAACCCGGGTCTGGGGTGCTCTCGACACCCTCGACAACCTCAAGAAGGGTGGCCGCATCGGTGGAGCGAGAGCGCTGCTTGCGTCGGCGCTCGCGATCAAGCCGATCATCGAAGTTCGCGACGGCAAGGTGGAACAGGGCGGCAAACAGCGGACCAGGTCGAGGGCGCTGGCGTTCCTGGTCGAGAAGGTGCAGAGCATCTCCGCCAACGGCGGGAGGATCGAGAACCTCGCCGTGCTCCACGCGGACTGCAGCGATGTCGACCAGTTCGTCGACATGCTTCGCCCGCACTACGCCGGTGAGATCGTGATCGGCGACATCGGTCCCGTCGTGGGCACCCACACCGGTCGCGGCACCATCGGCGTGGCCTTCCAGGAGTGCTGATCGCCTCGTCCGCGGTGCGGGCTGCACACGCTTGCCTCGTCACCCGAGCCCGAGATGCCGCATCGACTGCAGGGGATTGCCGGAACCTGGGCGGCGCCCCCCACTAGCGTTCACGAGCGGACATGTCCACCACCACCAGCCCCCCACCGCTGCCGCCGGCAGTCCTTGCCCAGCGCTATCGCCTGGAGCGTCGTCTCGCGCAAGGCGGCATGGCCGAGGTGTGGCTGGGCACCGACTTGTCGCTGTCCCGGCAGGTGGCCATCAAGCTGCTCAAACCGAACCTTGCGAGCGACCCTGTGGTCGCAGAACGATTCCGCCGTGAAGCGATCGCTGTCGCCCAGCTGAACCACCCGAACATCGTCGCGGTGTACGACGCGATCGAAGACAGCGGTCGGCAAGCCGTGGTGATGCAACTCGTGAACGGCAAGAGCCTCCGTCAACTGCTCGACGAGCAGAAGAAGCTCAGCCCCGAACTCACGATCCACATCGGCTCATGCGTCGCCGGTGCGCTCGATGCTGCCCATCAGGCGGGCATGGTGCACCGGGATGTCAAACCGGGCAACATCCTGATCACGCCCGATGGCCGCGTGTTGCTGACCGACTTCGGCATCGCGAAGGGGCTCGAACCGAGCGGCGACGACCTCACCAACGACAACATCATGATGGGACCGGCCAAGTACCTCTCACCCGAACAGGTTCGAGGGAAGCGCCTCGACGGTCGTGCCGACCTGTACTCGCTGGGCCTCGTGCTCTACGAGTGCTTGGCCG
>JAYSLK010000599.1:0-19045 GCA_043725585.1 Actinomycetota bacterium | reverse complement strand
CCATCCGTTGAAGTCGCCCAGCACCGACACGCTGCCGGCTACCTCAGCAGCCGGCAGGGCGAACGTCACCTTCGCATTCGCTGAATCGTGGGTAGGCGTTTGGATCTTGAGCATCGGGGACCTCTTTCTGTCGGGAACCGCCCGAGTCACCGGGGCGGCTCGCATGCGGCATCACCTAAAGCATCGCAGAGCCTGGCGGTGCCAACGCGGCACGTGACCTTCACACACCCTGTTCAAGCTCCGTTCACGAGCGATCGAGGGCGTGCCGGCCGGGGGGTGATCCGACGGCACGAGCGATCGTTCCGTCCCGTCCTCCGATGGCAGGATGACGGCGGGTTCGGCAACCGGGTCGACCCCACCGACGGGAGAGACGACATGACGGCAGCGAACGCGGAGCTCGAAGGTGTGGTGGCGATCGTGACCGGATCGTCGAGCGGCATCGGTGAGCGCACCGCGCAGCGCCTGTCCGACCTCGGTGCCTCGGTCGTGGTGAACTCCTCGTCGAGCGTGGCTGCCGGCGAGGCGGTCGCCGCGGGCCTGCCAGGCGATTCGATGTACGTGCAGGCCGACATCGCCGACCAGGACCAGTGCCGACACCTGCTCGATGCCACGGTCGAACGATTCGGCCGGCTCGACCTCCTGGTCAACAACGCCGGCTGGACCACGCTCGTCGACCATCGCGATCTCGATGCGCTCACCGAGGAGATCTTCCGCAAGACGTTCGAGGTGAACGTTTTCGGTACATGGAACCTGACCAAGATAGCGATGCCGTTGCTGCGCGAATCGACTGCCGCAGGCGGAGGTCACGTCGTCAACATCACCTCCATCGCAGGCGTTCGCCCGGTGGGATCGTCGATCGCCTACTCGATGTCCAAGGCGGCCCTGAACCAGATGACGCGGCTGCTGGCGAAGAGCCACGGGCCTGTTCGCATCAACGCAGTAGCGCCCGGCTTGGTCGCGACCCCGTGGACGTCCGATTGGGATGCCCAGCACGAGGGCGTGAAGAAGATGGCTCCGCTGAAGCGATCAGCCACCCCCGACGACTGCGCCGAGGCGGTGCTCGCGCTCGTTCGCAACCACTACGTGACCGGCGAGATCTTCGTCGTCGACGGCGGCCTCACCCAGCTGTCATAGGCGCCGAGCGGCCGTTCCAGGCTCGAGCCGTCCACGGCATCGAACAGGTGGAGTTGCGCGGTGTCGATGCCGAGATGGAGTGGTCGCCACACGTCGAACGACACCGATGGGGCGAGGGCCACGACCAGCGGCGAGTCGTGGTCGTCCGACGTGACCAGGCCCTCGTCGACGGCGCACACCGCCGAGGCCCCATGAGTGCAGTGCATGAGTTGGTGCGAGCCGAGCATCTCGCTGAATCGTGGACTGACCGTGAGCGGTCCGGTCTCGTCGACGTGGAATGCCTCTGGCCTCAGTCCCAACACGACCTCGTGACCATCGAGGGCAACCGCACCGCCGAAGCGATCGGCGACCGATGCATCCAGGACCACTTCGTGTTGCATCCACCGAAGCGCCACACCCTCGCCGACGGCGACCGCGCGCACCAGCCAGGCATTCATCGACGGTGAGCCGAGGAATTGCGCAACGAACAGATCGACAGGCCGGCGGTACAGCTCACGAGGTGTTCCACATTGCACGATGCGCCCGCGCCTCATCACGGCGATGCGGTCTCCCATCGACATCGCTTCGACCTGATCGTGAGTGACGTAGACGGTGGTGACCTTGGTGGTGCGTTGCAGCAGCACGATCTCCGTGCGGAGCTCTGTGCGCAACTTGGCATCCAACTGCGACATCGGTTCGTCCATGAGGAACAGATTCGGGCTGCGGACGAGCATCCGCGCCATCGCCACACGCTGACCCTCGCCACCCGAGAGCTGCCTCGGCCACCGCATGAGCAGGTGATCGACCGAGACGAGGTGGGCCACCTCCTGGACTCGACGGTCGATCACGGTTCGCTTCTCTTTCGCCAGTCGCAATGGGAAACCGATGTTCTCTGCGACCGTGAGGTTCGGGTACAACGCGCTGCTCTGAAACGTCATCGCGACACCCCGACGATGCGCATCGACGTGGTTCACCACCACCCCGTCGATCATCACCTGGCCGGTCGTGGGCCGCTCGACACCGGCGATCATGCGCAGGAGCGTGGTCTTGCCACATCCCGATGGACCGATGAACACGAAGAACTCGCCGTCGCCGATGAACAGGTCTGCCCCATCGACGGCGTGCACCTCGTGGCCGTCGCCACCGAGCACCTTGCTCACCCCTCGCAACTCGACGGTCGACATCGATCCCCCGATCGTGATGGACCCAAGCGTAGGTCCGCGATGACGGGCCCCGAGGCGGGGTCGATCGCTGACCGCGCCTAGGTTCTGGCCATGGATCCCCGCCATTCCGCACTCCGTCGCCTGAACCTCATCGCCGGATCTCTCCACCTCGTGTCGTTCATCGCGATCCTGCTGCTCTCGAACGATGCCGCGCTCCCTGTTCGAGCCACGTACCTCACCGAGGCACCCGGCACCGGCAACTTCTCCGACCCCGTGAACCTGTTCGACCTGAACATCAGCTACATCGTCGCGGCCTTCATGGCGCTCTCGGCGTTCTTCCACTTCTTCGTCAGCTCACCGAAGGTCTTCCCCAAGTACAGCGCCGGCCTCACCAACCACATCAACGTCTACCGATGGGTCGAGTACTCGCTGTCGTCGTCGATCATGATCGTGGTGATCCTGCAACTCAACGGGACCGCCGACTACATCGCCCTCCTGGGCATCTTCGGTGTGAACGTGTGCATGATCCTGTTCGGGTGGCTGCAGGAGCGTTACACCACGCCGGGCGATGGCGACATGCTGCCGTTCTGGTTCGGTTGCATCGCCGGAGCCGTGCCGTGGATCGCGACCGCGATGAACGTCGTGTCTCCGAAGGGTCCCGCCGAGTCGACCGTGCCTGGGTTCGTGTACGGGATCGTGATCTCGCTGTTCATCCTGTTCAACTGCTTCGCGATCGTGCAGTGGAAGCAGTACCAGGCGAAGGGCAAGTGGGCCGACTACCTCTACGGCGAGCGCCGGTACATCGTGCTCAGCTTCGTCGCCAAGTCGTTGCTCGCCTGGCAGGTGTTCTCCGGAGCCCTGGCTTCATAGATCCTCGACGCGCTTCGCCCAGCGACCCGGTTGGCTACGCTCAGCGCATGGTCGACTCGAGCGGAGATCGCACGAAGTTCTTCCCGGCGATCGAGAACAAGCACGGCGAACCGATCTTGAAGTGGTTCGAGCGGTTGGCCGAACTGGGCGACGCGAAGTACCCGGAACAGATCGCGTTTCTGCGGGAGAACCATGGCTTCAGCCAGGCCCATGCGAACGCCGTGGTGATGTCCCACCGGAACTCGCCGAGCTCGAAGCGGTTCAAGAGCCCGGCCGAATTCATCGCGAGCCTCGACCCGACCGCGGCGACGACCGCGACGGCGATCTTCTCCGCCGTCACGGCGAGCTTCCCCGAACTGGAACTGGTCATCGCATGGAACCAGCCGATGCTGCGGACGAATGGTCAGTACGTCCTCGGTCTGTCGGTGGCGAAGCACCACCTCCTGCTCAATCCGTTCAGCGCCGACGTGCTCGGCCGGCTCACCGCCGAGTTGGGCGCGTACGAGGTGAACAAGCGGACGATCAGGGTGCCGATCGACTGGGCGATCGACGCGGCGCTCCTGCGGAAGTTGGCCGGGGCCCGCCTGGCCGAACTGCGCTGACCCTGGGCGTCAAAGCCCCCACAACCTCACGTGGCCAACGCGACGCCACCAGAGTTCCCCGGTCGAAGCTCTGGCCCGCGCCGTCGGACCGCGACGGCCGAGCCCGAGGATCAGCTGCGAAAATGAGGCGTCGCGGCTGGGTCGCGGGCTCGCGGCGATCGAGTGGGCCGTGCGACGGGCTGGCACGACGGCATGGTCCGTCGATCGATCCGATACTCTGCCGCAGGCCGAAGGTGGCAGCATCGAGCCAGCCATGAAGGAGACGCTATGGATTCGCTTCATGTCCCGCTGACGATTGCAGCCCGTCCCAGCTCGTTCGACTTCGACCCCGGTCACACGGCGGTCGTCGTGGTCGACATGCAGAACGACTTCGGGCATCCCGATGGAATGTTCGGCCGCGCTGGCATCGACCTCAGCGGAATCCGGGCCACCATCGCGCCCACTGCCCGGGTGCTCGAAGCCGCCCGTGCCAACGGAATGCTCGTCGTCTTCTTGAAGATGGCGTTCAAACCCGATCTCTCCGACTCTGGTTTTCCCGCCTCACCGAACTGGCTGAAACACCTCCCGATGAAGGTTGGGGATGAGACCATCTCGCCGCACGGCGTTCGAAGCCGAGTACTGGTGCGCGACACTTGGAACACGGACATCATCGACGAACTCCCCATCGGCCCGGATGACCTCTGTGTGTACAAGCATCGGTTCAGCGGCTTCTTCGAGACGGATCTGCACGAGCAACTGCAGGTTCGGGGGATCACCCATCTCATCGTCACCGGATGCACGACGAGCGTGTGCGTCGAGTCGACCGTCAAGGATGCGATGTTTCGCGACTACCACTGCGTCGTGCTCGAAGACTGCGTGAACGAGCCGATCGGTGATGGCCTGCCGCGTTCCAATCATGACGCCACGCTGCTGGTGATCGAGTTGCTCGTCGGCTGGATCTCCGACTCCACACACCTTCTCGCCTCGGTCAGCCGCGCTTCAGATCGGTGACGAGACCTTTGCTGGCCTCCACGGGCGTGCGGGGCTCGATGCCGAAGACGTCGTGCCACGTGCCGGCTGCGGCCCACACCTCGGGGTATTGAAACAGGTCGGGGTCGATGAACACGCGCAGCGGGTTCTGTAGTCGGGCGCCAGCAAGAGGTGGCCGCTGCCGGCGAAGACTGCGGATACCAATAACCCTACGAGACCACCGGCCGACGGAGCTTCGGATCGTGTCGGATTGGTCCCGTTCAGCCACAACACCGAGGTGCGCGCCCGATGGCGCCTCGGGATGCCGAGGAGCCAAGTGGCCAACTGCGGCTGCCCACCGAGCTCGGTCCAGTACATGACCCGGTGGAGCACGACCCCGTGATCCACCGGGAACCGCCGCGGGATGCGGGCCACTCGTTGGGCGATCCGTAGCTTCAACGCCCATTGGGCTCCCAGCCGCTCGACCGACACCAGAACCCCTCGCACGCGTTCTTCGGTCGCCATGATCGAACCGGAGTGGTGGCGCGAGGCCTGGACACTGCTTCGGACCCGACTCAGCCTCGCTTCAGGTCGGTGACGATGCCCTGGCTCGCTTCGACCAGCTGGTGAGGCTCGATACCGAACACGTCGTGCCAGGTGCCGGCCGCAGCCCACACCTCGGGGTACTGCAGCAGGTCCGGGTCGATGAACACGCGCAGATGGGTCGTGTGGCCGAAGGGCGGGACCCCGCCGATCGGGTAGCCCGTGGTCGAGCGGACCATGTCGGCATCGACCCGCTCGCACCTGGTGCCACCCGCCGCTGCCGCAAGCTTCTGCTCGTCGAGTTGGTTCGAGCCACTGACGTACGCGAGCACGATCTCACCATCGACGCCGAAGATCAGGCTCTTCACGATCTGGCCCACGTCGACACCGATCGCTGCCGCCGCGTCGGCAGCGGTCTTGGCCCCGTCGGCATACCGCCGCGGCTGGATCTCGAGGCCGAGCAGCTTGGCGGCGTTGACGACACGGACCACGTTGGGGTGCAGATCACTCACCGGGCCGAAGCTACCCGCACCGGCCCTGAGCGGTGCGACCCGCGGCAACGGGTCGGCACGACCACGTTGTGACACCGGAAGTCCACCTCTAGAGTTCGGGGTCAGAAGGGGAGTATCCCTCAGCATCGTGATCGTCACCACGGCCTCCTGCACGCAGGATCAGCCCGGGCACGGTGGTTCGTGTAGCGCATCATGCGTCACCGAGCGGGAGAGACCTTCGGTATCGCCAGCTACGACGACCCGAAGGACAACCCGCACGTGATGACCCTCTCCTCATCTGGGGCTACCCCCGCTCCCAATGTCCACCGCGAACGCGGCGACGCAGTCGCGAAACGGCTCGGGGTGCGACCCGACCACGGACTCGACGCGAGCGAGGTCGCCACCCGCACAACCCGCTACGGCGCCAACGTCCTGGCCGAAAACGCTCGTACCCCGGCGTGGAAGCGGCTGCTTGCGCAGCTCACCGATCTGCTCATCCTCATCCTGATCGCAGCTGCGGTCGTCGCGTTCGCCGTGTCCGGCGAGCTCAAGACGCCGTTGGTCGTGCTCGTCGTCGTGGTCTTCAACGCGATCATCGGGTTCATCCAGGAGAACCGGGCCGAGAAGTCACTCGATGCCCTGAAGAAGATGCTGGTCATCCAGACCCGCGTCAGGCGCGACGGCCAGCTGGTGAACGTGCCTGCCAGCGACCTCTTGCCCGGTGACATCGTGATGATCGAGGCGGGAGATCGCGTCCCCGGGGACGGGCGACTGTTGTTCGCCAACTCCCTCGAGGTCGAAGAGGCCGCACTCACCGGTGAGAGCCAACCCTCCAACAAGGTGATCGACGTCATCGACCGAGACACCGTGCCGCTCGGCGATCGCAAGAACATGGTCTACATGAACACCACGGTGACGCGCGGCCGCGGCGAGTTCATCGTCACCGCCACCGGCATGGACACCGAGATCGGTCGCATCGCCGGCCTGTTGCGAGCCACCGAGACCGACAAGACCCCGCTGCAGAAGCAGCTCGACGGTCTCGCTCACAGCTTGGCCAAGCTCGCGGCGGTCATCGTGATCGCGGTGTTCGTCATCGGTCTGATCCGCGGCGACAGCGCCAGCGAACTGCTGCTCACCGCAGTCGCTCTCGCGGTGGCGTCGATCCCCGAGGGCCTTCCGGCGGTCACGGCCGTGACGCTCGCCATCGGCGTGTCGAAGATGGCCAAGCAGAACGCGATCGTCAAGCGCCTCGCGTCGGTCGAGACACTCGGTTGCACCAGCGTCATCTGCAGCGACAAGACGGGAACGCTCACGCTCAACCAGATGACCGCGGTCGAGCTGATCACGCAGCTCCGCCCGCATCGGGTGACCGGCGACGGGTACGCCCCGATGGGCGCGATCGAACACGTCGACGGCGACGTGCAGGTCTCACTCGAGGCGGCGTTGATGCCGATGGCACTGTGCACCGACGCAGCCGTTCGCCAGATCGACGACCGGTGGGACCTGGTCGGCGACCCCACCGAGGGCGCCCTCGTGGTCCTCGCGGCCAAAGGTGGCATCTCGATCGACGAGGTTCGCACCGCGCACCCCCGCCTCGAAGAGGTCCCCTTCGACTCGGCGAACAAGTTCATGGCGACGGTGCACGAGCTCGTCGATGGAAACGGCCACCGCATCGTCATGGTGTACGCCAAGGGCGCACCAGACGTGTTGTTCGATCGTTCCTCGCAGGTGATCGGTTTCGACGGTGCTGCCGAGCCCATCGAACATCACCTCGACTCGCTGCTCGAACACAACGACCGCCTTGCGTCGCAGGGTCTTCGGGTGCTCGCCGTCGCGCAACGAGAGCTGACGCCGGCCGACTGGCAGGAGTTCTCGGCAAGCGGCGGCGAACCGATCGGGCTGGTGCGCAACCTCACCCTCGTTGCACTCGCCGGCATCGTCGACCCACCACGGCCGGAAGCGCGGCTGGCCATCGCCGAGGCACACGCCGCCGGCATCGCGGTGAAGATGATCACCGGTGACCATGCATCGACGGCTGCCGCCATCGGGCGCGAACTCGGCCTCACGGGTCTGGCGGTCACCGGGAACGACCTCGACAAGATGGACGACCGCGAGCTCGCGGAACGCATCGACGACATCACCGTGTTCGCCCGCGTGGCCCCCGAGCACAAGATTCGGCTCGTCGCTGCGCTCCAGCAGAAGGGAAACGTCGTCGCGATGACCGGCGATGGAGTGAACGACGCACCGGCTTTGAAGAAGGCCGACATGGGCGTCGCCATGGGCATCACCGGCACCGAGGTGACGAAGGAAGCGGCGACCATGGTGCTCGCCGACGACAACTTCGCCACGATCGTGAAAGCCGTCGGTCGAGGCCGCACGATCTACGACAACATCGTCAAGTTCGTGCGCTTCCAGCTGAGCACCACACTCGGGTTCGCGGCTTTGTTCCTGCTCGCCGCGATCTTCGACATCGCCAGCGGCAAGCCGTTCACCGCGATCGCCATCCTGTGGGTGAACATCATCATGGACGGGCCGCCTGCGATGGCACTCGGCCTCGACAAGGGTGGGTCCGACGTGATGGAGCGCCGCCCTCGTCCGATCACCGAGAAGATCCTCACCCCGACCCGCTGGGTCGCCGTGGGACTCGCCTCGACCATGATGGCCATCGGCACGCTCGCGGTGCTCGTGTTCGCCCCCGGTCCCGAGGCCGAGGCGGGCACCGCCACCATCGCCGGCACGATGGCGTTCAACACGTTCGTGATCTTCCAGTTCTTCAACATCCTCAACGCGCGCAGCGACCGGCAGTCGGTGTTCACGAGGTTCACCTTCACCAACCTCTTGCTGTGGGTGTCGCTCGCCGCCGTTGCGCTGCTCCAGATCGGCGTCACCCACGTCGGGTTCGTGCAGGACCTGTTCGACACCACCTCGATCTCGTTCGGCCAGTGGCTCGTCTGCATCGCAGTCGCGTCGTCCGTCCTGTGGGTCGAGGAGATCCGCAAGTTCATCCAGCGACGCCAGCCGCTTGCGGCCAGCGTCGCCATTCCTCAGGAGGTTTCCTCATGAAGTGCCCCATCGACACTGCTGTCGACCTGGTGATGACCGATCGCCAGGGCATCGAGATCGACTACTGCCCCACCTGTCGCGGCGTCTGGCTGGATCGTGGCGAGCTCGACAAGCTGATCGAGCGATCCGCCGCAGCGCTCCCCCAGCCAGCCCCGATGCCAGCCCCGATGCCGGTCCCATCGGCCCCGATGCCGGCGACCGATTACCGGCCCGACCCGCGCCCGGACGTGCGGCCAGACGTACGGCCAGACGTACGGCCAGACGACCGGCGGCCCCGTTGGGACGACGACGACGATCACGACAAATACAAGTACCGCGACGGCTCTGGCTACAAGAAGAAGAAGCGTTCGTCGATCCTCGGCGAGATCTTCGACTTCTGAGCCCGGCCACGCAAGGCACCACGAGGCAACACAAGTCACGAGAAGGAATCAACTCATGTTCAAGAACACCATGAAGACAGGCGTGCTGCTGGCATCCCTCGGTGGTCTCATCGTGGCCGTCGCCACCCTGCTCGGTGGCCGCACCGGCGCCACGATCGGGCTCGTGCTGGCATTCGTGATGGTCGGTGGTTCGTACTGGTTCAGCGACAAGCTGGCGCTGCGTTCGGCACGGGCGAAGGTGATCACCGAGGCCGATCACCCCGAGTTCTACGGGATGGTCCGCGATCTCGCCCTGCGTGCCAACCTGCCGATGCCGACCGTCGCCATCGCCCCGAGTGATCAACCCAATGCCTTCGCCACCGGGCGCGGACCGAACAAGGCTGTGGTGTGCGCGACCAACGGGTTGCTCACCGCCATGCCGCGGGCCGAGGTGGAAGCGGTGATGGCCCACGAACTGATGCACGTGAAGCATCGCGACATCCTCATCGGGTCGGTGGCCGCCGCGATCGCGACAGCGATCAGCTATATCGCCCAGATGGCGATGTTCGCCTCGATGTTCGGGGGCGGCAGCGACGACGAGGACCGACCGAATCCGATCGCCGTGCTGGCCATGGCCATGCTGGCGCCGATCGCCGCCAGCCTGATCCAGATGGCCGTGTCGCGGTCACGCGAGTATGAAGCCGACCGCGGCGCAGCCGAGCTGCTCGGCACCGGCCGTGACCTCGCCAGTGCGCTCGAGCGGATCGAGACCCTTGCCGTCCGCCGGCCGATGGCAGTGGCTCCCGCCCAGGCGCAGGCGTACATCCACAACCCACTCGCCGAGGCCCACGGTGGGAAGAACGCCGCGAAGACGGCTCGCCTGTTCTCCACCCACCCGCCCACCGAGGAGCGCATCCGCCGCCTTCGTGCGATGTAGGGCCACCGGGCTCACCGGAACCGGGCCGACGCTCGTTCGGTAGGATCCGGCGGTGACATTCACGGTGCGGACGCTGGTCTTTTCCGACATCGAAGGCTCCACTGGGTTGCTCGAGCGAGCCGGACAGCACTGGCCCGGGATGTTGCAACGTCATCGACGGATCATCCGCGCCGCGATCGCCGACTGGAACGGTGTCGAACACGGCACGGAGGGTGACTCGTTCTTCGTCACGTTCGGCTCGCCGTCCGATGCGCTCGCCGCAGTCGTGCAGGCCCAGATCGGCCTCGAGACGGCTGACTGGCCCGACGGTCTACAACTGAGGGTGCGCATGGGACTGCACCTCGGCGGAGTTGCCGAACTTGACGACGACCTCGTCGGGCTGACGATCCATCACGCAGCACGTGTCGCGGCCACGGCTCACGGTGGCCAGATCGTCGTCAGCGAGCCGGTGCGCGCCCACTCCCGGGTTCTCCCGGCCACGACCACCCTGCAGCCGCTCGGCGTGCATCGACTTCGCGACGTCGGCACGATCGCGCTCTACCAAGTGGGGCACCCGCAGCTCCAGCGCTCGTTCCCCGAGCTGCGCGGCGTGCTCGGCAGCCGCACCAACCTCCCGCGTCCGACCACCGAGTTCGTCGGCGCCGAGCGGCTGATCGCCGATCTCGACGACCTCGTCCGCCGGTCCCGCGTGATCACCTTGACCGGCACCGGGGGGGTCGGCAAGACCCGCTCGGCGATCGAGTTCGGATGGCGACGAATCGGCGACTTTCCGGACGGCATCTACTTCGTCGATCTCTCCCCGGTGACCGACGAAGGCGCGGTACCGGCCGCGCTGGCGGCGACGTTGTCTCTGGTGGCAGCTGGCGAACAGCCGCTGCTCGACCTGATCGTCAACTGGATCGGCGATCGTCGACTGCTGTTCGTGATCGACAACTGCGAGCATCTCGTCGCCGAGGTCGCCGCCGTCGTCTCGGCGTTCCAGTCTCGATGCAGCAACGCGGTGATGCTCGCGACCAGTCGCGAAGCACTCGGTGTCCAGGGAGAGCGCGTCGTGCGCGTGCCGTCGCTCGAAGCCGGCGGCGAGGCCACGACGTTGTTGTGCGAGCGGGCGCGCGATGCCGACTCCTCGTTCGACCCGGCCGGTCACGAGGCCGTGCTCGAGCAGATCTGCCGACGCCTCGATGGCATCCCGCTGGCCATCGAGCTGGCTGCCGCTCGCATGCGATCGCTCTCTCCGGAGGAACTGCTCGACCGCCTGCAGGACCGGTTCCGGCTACTTCGCGGCAGTGGTAGAGGAACGCTCGAACGACACCAGACCCTGCGCGCGATGGTTTCGTGGTCGTACCAGCTGCTCACCGCTGACCAGCAGCGACTGTTCGAGCGCCTGTCCGTGTTCAGCGGAGGGTTCGACCTGAGAGCGGCCGAGCGGGTCTGCGGCCTCGAACGATCGACGGGCTCGACGTGGTCGAGCTCGTGCACCAGCTCGTCGACAAGTCGATGGTGGTTGCCGAGCGGGTCGCATCCACCACCCGGTACGGGTTGCTCGAGACGATCCGCCAATTCGCCGAGGAGCAGCTCGAATCGCACGGAGAGGTCACGAGGCTGCGCGACAGTCATGCTCGCCACTACGCGGGCGCCGCCGTCGAGCTCGGTCTCCTCGCGAGATCGGCACGCCAGGTCGAAGGCTCGCGAGCGCTCGCCGCCGAGTGGGACAACCTGCGCGCCGCGCATCTCTGGTCGCTTGCGCAGGACGACCTCGAGAGCGCCGAATCCATCGTTCGCTCGACGTTTCGCGATGCCGAGACCCACATGCGTGCCGAGCACCGGTCGTGGACTGAGCGCACCGTAGAGCTCGGAGAGAGTTTGGGCAGACCGTCGACCGAGATGATGGGATACCACGCGTTCTGGTTCAGTGTCGACGGCTTCGAGGAAGCGAGCTTCGAATGGGGCAGGCGGGGCATCGCCGCGGCACCTGACCCCGACCACCCGTCCCCGCCTTGTGCTGGTCGATGATCGGCGGAGCCGGACCGCTGTCACCCCCCGGCTCGGCCGAGGTGCTCGAGGCGTTCGCGCATGAGCAGCTCGCCGTCGCGAACATCGCGGATCTCGACCATCACTTCGAAGACCTCATCGATCTCGTCGATGTAGCGATGAATGCAGACCCTGCCGTAGCCGGACCTCTCCGACATCAGCTGCGCGAGATCGCTGGACGCGTGCCCGCGCCTTCCCTCGTGGTGTACTGCCACCTCAGCGACGGTCACGCGTTGCTCGACCGCAGCGTCAGCGAGCCCGACTTCACGACGGCACGGGCGCACTACGAACGGGCTCTCGACGTCGCGCGTGATGCCTCGGACCTCCAGTTCGAGACCCAGGCACTGCGCGCCATCGCCCTCGCCGCCGCTGGGCTCGGTTGGCCGGACGCCCTCGACCGATGCCACGAGGCGCTCGACGCTCTGTACGAGATCCGCTACTGGCAGAAGCTCTGGCAGGCCATCGAGTCCACAACGCTGGCGCTGGCCACGATGGGGCGAGCAGCGGATGCCGCGGTGCTGCTCGGCCACCTCGACGCTCACGTGATCGCGGTGGGACTCGAGGACGGCCTCGACTACCGCGATCGGGCTCGTGCACTCATCGACGCCGATGGCGGCCACCTGTTCGCTCGCGAGCGCGGCGCCCACATGTCCGCCGACGAACTGGTCGCGGCGGCGATCGGGTTCTGCACCACACCCCTACGCTGAGATCGCCACAACCGCCGTCAACGGCGAGGATGGACCCTGGCCCACCGACACGGCTGACCCCGCCGACGTCAGGCGAACAGGTCGTCGAATGAGCTCGACAATGACGGCGTGGCCTCATCGTCGCTGACGGCGTACGCGGCGTAGCCGTCGATCTCGAGCTGATCGGCCAGCTCGGGCCCACCCGTCGCAACGATGCGTCCCTTCACGAGGATGTGGATCGCGTCGGCGCGGAGTGCTTCGAGCAACCGGTTGTAGTGCGTGATGACGAGGGCTCCGAGGCGCTGTTCCGCCGGGCCGTCGTTGGTGAGCGCCTCGACGCGTCGAGCACAGTCGCGCAGCGCGTCGATGTCGAGACCCGAATCGAGCTCGTCGAGGATCGCGATGCGGGGCTGCAGCACGGCCAGCTGCAAGGTCTCGTTGCGCTTCTTCTCGCCACCGGACAGATCGACGTTGAGGGCGCGGTGCAACAGCTCGGGCGCGAACCCGATGCGGGCGGCCTCGGCCTCGAGCAGTGCATCGAGTCCGTCGGTCGAGCGACCACGGGCGATGAGCGCTTGTTCCATCACGTGGTCGAGCGACACGCCGGGCACCTCGCTCGGGTACTGCATCACGAGATGGAGGCCGGCCTGCGCTCGCTGCCAAGCCGGCAGCGCGAGCATGTCGACACCGTCGAGGGTGACCGTGCCACTGAGCACGTCGTAGCCGGGCTTGCCCATGACGACGGCCGAGAGCGTGCTCTTGCCGGCGCCGTTGGGGCCCATCACCACATGCACCTCACCGCTGGACACGGTGAGGTTCACGCCGTGAAGGATCTGCTTGCCGGCGACCGAGGCGCTGAGGTCGGTGATCTGAAGGGTGCTCATCTCAGGCTGCTCCGCTTCCGTTTCGGTGGACCGCTGCGGTCGACGACTGGAGGTCGACGACGACGTCGCCGTCGACATTGCGCACCACGAACACCGGCACGGGTTGTGTGGCGGGCAGGGTTTGTGGCTCGCCGGTCTCCAGGCTGAACGCGCTACCGTGCTTCCAACACTCGATCTCCTTCGAGTCGCACATCACTTCGCCCTCGCTCAACGAGACGTCGGCATGGCTGCACGTGTCGCCGATGGCGTAGAGATCATCCCCCAGACGCACGACGGCGACCGGCGTGCCGTTGACGACGAACCGCTGCGCCGAGTTCGGAGCAAGGTCGTCGAAGCGACACACGACCGTCGCGGTAGCCGCGCTCATGACGACTTCCTCTGCAGCTTGGCGCTCACGAGTTCGCGCAGCTGCGCAGCGAGCGGACCGACGGGGAGCTGTTCGAGGACCTCGTCGAAGAAGCCGAGCACCACGAGGCGCTCTGCGATTTCCGGCGGGATGCCACGACTCTCGAGGTAGAACCGTTGCTCTTCGTCGATCGGGCCGACGGTGCTGGCATGGCTGCACTTCACATCGTTGGTCTCGATGTCGAGGTTGGGCACGCTCTCGGCCCACGCACCCGAGCTGAGGGTGAGGTTGCGGTTTGTCTGGAACGCCTTCGAACCCTTGGCATCGTGGCGGATCTTGATCAGGCCCGTGTAGACGCTCTTCGCATGATCCTGTACGGCGCCCTTGAACAGCAGATCGCTGTGGGTCTTCGGCGCCGCATGGTCCTGAAGCGTCCGGAAATCGTGCATCTGGTGATCGTCGGCGTAGTAGAGCGCGATCTGACGGGTGCTGGCACCCTGCCCGGTGACCCGCGCCTCGGTCCGCACGCGGGCGTAGTCGCCCCCGAGCGCCACCGTTGCGAGCAGGGTGTTCGAATCGCGCGCGCCGAGCGCGCGCTGGTGACCGAGATGCCAGGTCGACGAACCGAGCATGTTCACACCCAGATACTTCAGGCGGGCGGCGGCAGCCACGTCGACTTCGAGACGCGGCACGCACAGCGCCACGAGACCGTCGGGCGAGATGAACTGCTCTACGACGGTGATCTCGCTGTCCTCGGCGGCATCGATGATCAGCCGCGGGAACACGGCGACACCGGCCTGATCGAGGTGGTGGGTGATCACCACCGGCTCTTCGATCACCGTGCCGCGCGACACGGAGATGACGATCGCGTCCATGAACGCACGGTTGAGTTCGTGGAACAGGTCGACCGCTTCTTCGGAGTCGGCGCGGTCGCCGAGCTCGGCTCCCTGCACCACCTGCACGCCGGCAGGCGCCGTGACCGTCGTACGAGCACGGCCGGGCGAGAACGACGCGAGATCGAGCTCGCCGATCCGACTGTAGCGCCACACCTCCTCCTCGGAGGACGGGAAGGTGGCGACGGCGGCACGTTCGGCGGCGGCGACGCGACGATCGAGGTCGGGCAGTGCGGACGCGCGAACGGCGTCGGAGGAGAACGCAGGCACGGGGGAATTCTACTGTCTGGATAGGAGAAATTCCCCGGCCCGGCGAGAGCGTGGCCGGGCGTCAGTCACGGCGGCGGAAGAAGCGCTTCAGCCCTTTCCTCTGCGCGGCGAGGCGCTCGGCTTCCACCTCGGCGAGCACCTGTGCGCCGACAGCATTGAGCACGTCCTCGGCCTCGTCCAACACGGCCGCAGCACTACCGTCGCCGAGCCCCGGCGGATCGTCAGTGGTATTAGGGGGCACCACGCTGCCGTACGTCCAGCCAGCGTCCATCCGTCGCTCGTACTTCGGGCAGTTGTCGGGGCAGCGCCACGGCGCCTCGGGAGCGAGGTCGAGGTTGCACTTGCGCACGGTGTCGCCGTTGGCGTACGTACGGCTCTCGAAGTTCTTGCACTCCTGGCGCATCGGCATTCGCCCAGTCTGCCAAGCCGGAGCGCTCGATGCCGGTCAGAACCGGTTCGGAGCCACCCCACACCGCGATGAGAGATGAGTGCCCCTGCCGCTCCAATCTGTCATCAGGTTGGCGGCGGGTCGACGTGCGATGAGAGATGGTGGCGCCAGCGCCACTCATCTCTCATCGCGGTGCGGGGTGATGGGAGCGGGTCAGATGCCGAGTTCGGCAGCGCGGGTGAGCACCCGCTCGCGCTCGGCGCCGATCGTGGTCGAGTCGCCGTGGCCTGTGTGCACGATCGTGTGATCGGGCAGTCGCAGCAAGGTGTCGCGGATGCTGCGCACGATGGTCGGCTCGTCGCTGTAGCTGCGACCCGTGGCCCCGGGGCCACCACAGAACAGGGTGTCACCGCTGAAGAGCACACCTGCATCGAGGTCGTGGAAGCAACAGCAGCCGGGCGAGTGACCCGGCGTGTGCAACACGGCGAGCTCATGGCCACCCACGCCGAGTACGGCGCCGGGCTCGAGGTTGCGATCGGGCGAGTCGCCTGGCCACACCACGTCCCACAGCATCCGGTCCGCCGGGTGCAGCACGATCGGGGCGTCCACCGCATCGCGCAGCGGTACGGCTGCGTCGATGTGATCGTTGTGTCCGTGGGTGAGCACGATCGAGCGCACACGGCGGCCGTTGATCGCCGCCGTGATCGTAGGAGCGTCGTGGGCAGCGTCGAACACGATGACCTCGCGGTCGTCGCCGACCAGCCAGATGTTGTTCGTGACCTCCCACTCGCCCCCGTCGAGGGCGAAGATCCCGTCCGTCGTGACCAGCTCGATCGTCATGCGATCGAAGCTAGCCGCGTGACGGGCGAGGTCAGCCGACGCTGCCTTCCATCTGGAGCTCGATCAGACGGCTCCACTCCACGGCGTACTCCATGGGCAGCGTGCGCGTGATCGGCTCGATGAAGCCGTTGACGACCATGCTCATCGCCTGTTCCTGGCTGAGGCCGCGGCTCATGAGGTAGAAGAGCTGCTCGTCGGCGATCTTCGACACCGTGGCCTCGTGACCGATCTGAGCGTCGCGCTCGCCGACCTCCATGTACGGCAAGGTGCGGCTCTCGCTCTGCTCGTCGAGGATGAGCGCGTCGCACTGCACGTGGCTCTTGCAGCCGTACGCGCCCTCGTCGACACGAACCAGGCCGCGATAGGTGGTGATGCCACCATCTTTGCTGATGCTCTTCGACACGATCTTCGACGTGGTCTCCGGAGCGGCGTGCACCATCTTGGCGCCGGCGTCTTGATGCTGGCCGGGGCCCGCGTAGGCGACGGACAGCACCTCGCCCGTTGCCTTGGGACCCACCAGGTACACCGACGGGTACTTCATCGTCAGCTTCGAACCGATGTTGCCGTCGATCCACTCCATGTGACCGCACTCCTCGACCCGAGCGCGCTTGGTGACCAGGTTGTACACGTTCGGCGACCAGTTCTGGATCGTGGTGTACGTCACTCGGGCGTGCGGCTTGACGACGATCTCGACCACGGCCGAGTGCAGCGAGTCCTTGGTGTACACCGGAGCCGAGCAGCCTTCGATGTAGTGCACCTGCGAGCCTTCATCGGCGATGATGAGCGTGCGCTCGAACTGCCCGGCGTTCTCGGAGTTGATGCGGAAGTAGGCCTGCAACGGCATCTCGCACTCCACCCCCGGCGGAACGTAGATGAACGAGCCGCCGCTCCACACCGCGGTGTTGAGCGCAGCGAACTTGTTGTCGGCCGCAGGGATGACCGAGCCGAAGTACCGCTGCACCAGCTCGGGATACTCGCGCAGCGCCGTGTCCATGTCACAGAACAAGATGCCTTGTGCCTCGAGGTCTTCACGGTTGCGGTGGAACACCACTTCGCTCTCGTACTGCGCGGTGACACCGGCGAGGTACTTGCGCTCGGCTTCGGGGATGCCCAGCTTCTCGTACGTCGCCTTCATCTGCTCGGGCAGATCGTCCCACTCGCTGACCTGATCGGTGGCCGGCTTCAAGTAGTAGAAGATGTCCTGGAAGTCGATGTCGGGCATGTTCGTGGCGAACCACGGCGCCATCGGCTTGCGATCGAACAAACGCAGGCTGCGCTGGCGCTGGGCCGTCATCCACCTGGGCTCGCCCTTCCACCACGAGATCTGGTCGACGACGTCGGGGTTGAGACCCTTCTTCGGCGTGAACGCGTACTCGACTTCGTCGCTCCAGCCGAGGTTGTACTTGCTGAGATCGAGATCGAACGAAGTCATGGGAGGCTCCCTTGGTGTCCGGGGGCGTCTGCTGGTCCGCAGGCGTCGTGCATGGGGGGAATTAGCACTACGGCCATAGTAACAATTCCATCGGCGGCGTCCACCCCCGAGACCAGATTGGTGCGAGACCACACGCCGGGTGGCACGAGATCGCGCCGCACCGGATGGCTCCATCGTCGTAGCCTTTCGTCGTGGAGCTCGAACGAGATGCCGTCGATCGTGTGTTGCGCCGTGCCAGCGAGATGACCGCGGCCCACCCGACCGTGCCCGAATCCTCTGCCCGGATGAACGAGCAGATCGTGCTCGAAGCAGCCACGGAGGCAGGGCTCGATCCCGATGCCGTGCGAGTCTCGCTCGCCATCGAACGGCTCGGCACCATGCCACCGAGCCGAGCCTTCGATCGTCTGGTCGGACCGCGCGACACGTCGATCGATCGCATCGTGGCACTCGACGTCGACACGTTGCTCGGCAGACTCGACGACATGCTCCAACGCCAGCACGGCATGCGTCGTTCGCGCAGCGCTGCCGACTGGGGCGAGTGGCGCAAGCGGACCGATGCGTTCGGCACCGTGCAGCGCTTGGCCAGGACCGGGTCGAGCCCGGCAAGCCTCCGCAAACTCGCCCGGGTCGAGGCCCGAACGAGCATCGTCGACCACGGCCGCACCCTCGTTCGGCTGGTGGCCGACCGGGCGCCGCAACGAACCGAGGCCCTGGCCGGGGGTGCAGCTGTCGGCGGGTTCAGCTTGGTCGCAACCGGCGTGCTCGTCGCGGTTGCGACGCCGATCGTCGCGGTTGCGACCCCCGTCGCGATCGGTGCCGGGTACGCGACGGCACGGATGGGACGCAGTCGCCATGCCGATCTGCTCGCCGATCTCGAGGGTCTGCTCGATGCGGTCGAGCGCGGCAGCCGGCCGGTCACGCTCACCGATGACGTGCGCCGCGTGCTCCGCCACCTCCGCTCCTGAGACGGTCGCCCGCCGGGATCGAGGCGGGATCGAGGCGGGATCGAGGCGGAATCGTTCCGGCAACGCGCCGGCAACGCGCGCCGCGCGTCCAGCTGTGATCAGCCCACGAGTTCGAGGCGCGCCGGAACGCTCTTGTGCCATGGCGTGCCGGCGATCCAGTCGCGCTGTTGGTTGTCGGTCAACTCATTGGGTGCCACACCGGTGCGCTGCAGACCGACGTG
>JAYSLK010000598.1:0-3371 GCA_043725585.1 Actinomycetota bacterium | reverse complement strand
TCCGCGCCATCAGCACGATGCCTGCCTTCACCATCGTCGCCGAGTGCAGATACGCGCTCACCGGCGTGGGTGCTGCCATTGCGCCGGGCAGCCAGAAGTGGAACGGGAACTGCGCCGACTTCGTGAACGCGCCGACCAGCACCAGGACCGCAGCAACCGTGGCCGTGGTGCCCGCTGGTGGATCGGCGGCCAACTCGGCGAACGAACTGGTGCCTGCGAGCACCTGGAACAGCGCGACACCGGCCAGGAGGCACAGGCCGCCGCCACCGGTCACGACCAGGGCGCGCAACGCTGCCGTGCGCGCCTGAGCAGAGCGGTCGTTGAGGCCGATGAGCAGGAACGAACACACCGACGTCAGCTCCCAGAACACGAACATCGTGAACAGATCGCTGCTCAGCACGAGTCCGGTCATCGAACCCGCAAACGCGACGAACAACCCGACGAACCGCACGAACGTTTCGTCATGGTCGAAGTAGGCGATCGAGTACGCCAGGACGAGCGCTCCGATGACCGACACGATCAGCACCATCATCACGGCGAATCCATCGAGACGGAACGCCATTTGCAACCCGAGGTCGTCGATCCAGCGCCAGGTCTCGACCCTTGACCGATCGACCCCGATCCCCAGGATGCCGATGGTCACTGCGGTCGCGGCGAACAGCACACAACCGACGACCGCGCCGATGACAGGTCGCGCCCTCGCGGAGGCGAGCACGACGACGGCCACCACGAAGTGGGCGAGGACGAGGGCGGTCATCGGGGCGGAGTCATGATGTGGTCGGACATGCGGAACTCATGCCGACCAGACTTCCCGGCGCACCGGCACGAACCTTAGCCACCGGACGCGAACGAGCCGGCCTTGCGGCCGGCTCGTTCTCACGCTCGTACCATTCGGTGCGGAAGCGCTGCGGCAATGCCCGTCAGAGCGGCTTGCCATGCTCCAGTGCGTCGAGCTCGCGCTCGATCGCCAGCAGTTCTTCCTTCGAGCCCTGCACCATCGGACCCGTGAACCACTTCTTGCCGCTGAACCGCCAGTACGCCATGACAGCGACAGCGCCCAGCAGGATCAGCGGACCCGTGAAGTTGAAGTTGTTGATCTTGAAGAACGAGTTCCCTTCACCGTCGTCGAGGAACATGTTGTCTCCACCCCAAGGCGTCCAGAACGGCCAGAACAACGGAGCGAAGAACAAGATCGTGATGAAGCCGATCCAGACGATGGAAGTCCACCCGACGATCTTGTGATGGCCTTTCAGGTTCCACGGCCCGACCTGGAAATCGGGGTTGGTGAGACGGAGGTAGATCGGGATGGCATACGCGATGTACAACCCGATCACACAGATGCCGGTCATCGCGAAGAAGGCGGTCGAGTACCGACCCGCACCTGTACCACGCACGTACAGCGACGAAGAACCGACGATCGCCGACAGCGCGACACCGAGCCACACCGAGTTCGTCGGGGTACGGGTCTTCGGGTTCACCCTGTGCCAGATCTTCGAGCCCGGCAGTGCGTTGTCTCGGCTGAAGGCGTAGATCATGCGGCTGTTGGCCGTCACCGATGCGAGACCGCAGAAGAACTGACCCATGATCGCGATGAAGATCAACAACTTTGCCGCTCCCGTGTCCACGGCACTGGAGATCAGGCGCGGTCCGGCGTTGACGAGGAACGGGTCGTTGGCATTGCCGAAGACGATGGCTCCGTAGAGACCATCGGGATCATCCTTCTTCGGGAGTGCGGCGATCATCGCCACGTTCATGACGAGACCGGCGATGGCCGAGATGTAGATCGAGCGAACGATCGCCTTCGGAGCCTCGGTACGGGCACCCTTGGTCTCTTCGCTGACGTGGGCGGAGGCGTCGAAGCCGGTGATCGTGTACTGGGCGAGGAGCAAGCCGAGTGCGAACAGGTAGACCGACACGAACGCACCGCCGGTCCAGCCGGTGAGCCCGGGAGGGGCTGCGTCGAACGCACCGCCGATGCCGCGCTTGTTGCTCGGCGCCACGAAGAGCACGCCGGCGATCACGACGACGCCGACGACGTGCCACCACACGCTGATGTTTCCCATGGTCTTGACCAGGCCGATGCCGAAGGTGTTCAGCAGACCGTGGATCACCAACACGATGAGGAAGATCAGGAACACCGATCCGACGGTGAGCTTGAACCCATCGTCGAACAATCGGATGAAGTACGCGATGAACACCGCAAGCGCGTAGTCGACGCTCGCGATGACCCCGATCTGTCCGATGAGGTTGAAGTAGCCCGTGAACCACGACCAGCGCGCCGCGTTGTTCCGGGCCAGCTTGGCCGACCAGTAGTACAGGCCACCCGCGGTGGGGTAGGCCGAGCAGATCTCACCCATCGCCATGCCCACCAGCAGGGCGAAGGCACCGACGATGATCCAGCCGATCGTGATCACCCTCGGCCCGCTCGTCACCATGCCGAGCCAGAAGCTCGTCATGCCTCCGGCGAGGATCGAGATGATCGAGAAGCTGATGGCGAAGTTACTGAACGTGCTCATGCCGCGATGCAGTTCCTGGGCGTACCCCAGGGAATGCAGATGATCGCGGTCGTCGTCGATGGTCGACATGCAGGACCTCCCAGTTGGCTCAGTGCGATCCCCACGATCGCTCGGGCCTGAGCGGGCGATGTTCTAGCACGGTTTCCCGGTGCCCTGTGACGGCCGCGCGCACGTCGCACGTCGCACGACGAGCGAGGGCGCCTCGCTGAGCCGTGTCGATCAGCGAGAAGCGACGAACCAGTCGACGAGTCGGTCCGAGTGTTCGTGGCTCAGCGCGACGTTGGCGCGTGTTTCGTCCATCAACTGCTCGGCCGACGAACCGATGCGAGCCAACTCGGCCGCGCCGGGGCCAGCCGACCAACGGGACAGGATCGCCTCGTGCACCTCGGGGTGGAACTGCGTGCAGAAGCTGTTGCCGAGCTGCCACGCCTGGGGGCCGACCTCGCTGCGAGCCAACTCGGTGGCCCCCGGCGGGGCGGTGACCACGTCGTAGTGCCACTGCATCCACGGACCCTCGGCGATCACCTCCGGGACGTCGCTCACCACGTCGTACCAACCGATCTCCGGGGTTCGTGCACGCTCGACGGTGCCCCCGAGTGCCCAGGACATCGACTGGATCCCGAAACAGATGCCGAACTGAGGCACCCGCCGCTCGTGCGCCTGGCGGACGAGTGCCGCCTCGGCGGCCACGTTGTGGGCGATCTCCGGCCAGTACACGCTCCACTCGCTGCCGAGCAGAACGACGAGGTCGTGCCTGTCGAGCTCGGGCCATTCCTGCGGATGCTCGCGGAAGCACTCCGTGAAGGAGTACCCGTGGAATCGGAACCGCTCGCCGACGAACCCGGCATCGGCGTC